>NZ_BDLR01000008.1:0-41965 GCF_002049395.1 Carboxydocella sp. JDF658
GGGAATAGGTGCCATGGGTGAAGTCTCTATACTTGATAGACGGTCGGATGATTCATATCATATTTTTTCTGCCGACGGGTTACTAGAATTTTTAGTTGGGGCAAATGTCAATATTGACATTTATTTACAAGACAAAAAAAGCAAACACTAAAAAATACTTCAGCCAGAAAGGGATATAAACTATGGCGTTTAAAACTTTAAAAAGTTTATTAAAAAAACTATTTATTTTTGATGAGTTTATGAGGATGTACTTAATAATGTTCTCTATATTATACGTCATAGGGATATTCAAATTTATCTATCTCATAAACAGTATTATAGGATTCGTTCAATACGTGGGGTTAATGATTGGGCTGCTCATAGTTATTGTACTTGGTCTTCACTTCTTTCAATTTCTATGTAGGTTGGTTGGCATGGACAAAATCTATACTAATATGAAGCAGATTATAATGAATAGAAATAAGAAAAACTAATCATTAAAGATGCTTGAAGAGAGTACTACTCTATTAAGGTATGATTTATTGGGGTATGTAAATAGTTTTGTGTAAATGGTTTTTCCCTGGTAATTGAGGGCATACTATAAACGGCTCTTACATTTCATGAGGATAGGGCTCTGCTGGGGAGCAACCTGAGCGCCTGAAGTGGTTCTGCCAGGGGGGATTTCCCCCTTTTTTCTTCCTCCTTGGGAGAACAAAAGCGTAAAACCCCGGGGAGTTGGGGGCAGAGCCCCCAAGCATCCTTATTGCAGTTTATTAGATAAGCGATCACCAAAATATATTACTAATTGTGACATACATCTACCCCAGTCTCTGATTGGCATTGTCCATTTTTTGCTTATTTCCTGGGTTGCAAGATAAATTATCTTGCGCAAAGCATCATCCGTAGGATAAGCCGTTTTGGTTTTACATATTTTACGCAATTGTCTGTGGTAGCCCTCAACAATGTTTATTGTATATATGAGCCGGCGGATTTCTTCAGGGTATCTAAAATATGCCGTAAGCTCAAGCCAGTTTCTTTCCCAGGATTTTATGACTAATGGATATTTACTTCCCCATTTTTCCTTGAATTTTTCAAAATTCAGCTCTGCTTCTTCAAGAGTTAATGCTTTATAGATTGTTTTAAGATCTGTTACCAAGGCTTTACTATCTTGTAAGAAACATATTTTAAGGAATTTCTAATTTGATGGATTACACATAATTGTATTTCTGTCTGTGGAAATACAGCCGCAATAGCCTCAGAAAAGCCGGATAAATTATCCTTTGCGATAATTAAAATATCTTGTACACCGCGGTTTTTAAGATCGTTCAAAACTCCCAACCAAAAACTAGCACTTTCATTTTCACCGATCCATATCCCGAGTACAACTTTAAAACCATTTAGGTTAATTCCTAAAACTGTATATGCAGCTTTATTAATAATACGTCCATCCTGACGTACTTTGAAATGGATGACATCAAGAAATATGATTGGATAAACTGGCTCAAGAGGTCTGGATTGTCATTCCGTTATTTGAGGTAATATTTTATCCGTTATTTTGCTGATTAATGCAGGGGAAACTTTTATACCATAAATTTCTTTTAAATTGTCCTCAATATCACGATTGGATATTCATTTTGCGTACTTGGTATTATTAACCATTTACACAAAACCCTAAACATTCTCATTTATTGCTTAAGCTTACCAACAAGTGCGCCGATAGGCGCTTTTTTTAGTGCGCCCGGCATGGGCGTTGTCTATAGGGTGGAAGTCCCGAACGGCGAAGGTAGCAGTAGCCGTAGCGACAATTAAATAACGCCCTGAACAATGCCTACTGGCAAAGTCAGGGTTTGAAGAGTTTAACTGAACGTTATCATCGCATTCGTCAAGCTTGGTGAACCGCCGTATACCGAACGGTACGTACGGTGGTGTGAGAGGACGGGGGTTAATCACCCCCTTCTACTCGATTGTTTTGCGAGCTGGCTCCCTAATTTTGACACATACTCCTAATCTCAAGTTTTCATACCTGTTCAGAGTTCTGGCAGCATCTGTTTGATTTTCCTTATCACGAAGAATAGCTATTTCCCGTCTTTTTCACCAAGAAGTTTCTTTAGCTGCTCATTTTCCTTAGCAAGCTGCTTGTAATCAGGATAAATTTCATTAATAGTTGAATGACCCACTGACACAGATTGATGTTTGCCTTGTTTGTATTCTCTTGGCCAGCGGCTGACCATATTAGGATTCAGCTCATGCCTTCTTGCTACTATGGCATTATTTCCTGTTTCCAGCGCATCCTTAATGACTAATATCGCCTCCTAACATTTTTTAAACTATTAGTCGCAGTGTCCAAATTAGTTAGGGAGATAAAAAGGCAACCAGAAAAAATCCCGATTTACAAACTGGAAAAATAGTGCTAATATATAGTTAGCTGTATTATGTGTATTAATACGGATAGTGGGCCTGAGAAAGGAAGGGAATAAGGATGCTTCAACTGGATTTCAGGAGCAGGATGCCGGTTTATGAACAGCTTACGGAAAAAATCAAAGAGCTCATCGTCCATAACGTCCTGAAGAGCGATGAGCAGCTCCCTTCAGTCAGGGAACTGGCCCTTGAGCTTACTGTCAATCCCAACACCATTCAAAAAGCTTACCGGGAACTGGAACGCCAGGGTTATATCTATTCCATCCCGGGGAAAGGGAGTTTTGTTACGCCCAAAGAGAAAATTGACAACAGCCGGCGTCGAGAAGAACTTATGGAACAACTGAAAAAGGTAATTGCCGAATTGTTGTACCTGGGGGTTCCCGTCGAGGAAATCCGGGAGACTGTTGAAAAAACCAGAAAAGGGGGAAAGGGTACATGATTGAAGTAAGACAGCTGGTCAAGAAGTTTGGCAAACTTGAGGTGCTCAAAGGCCTGGACCTGAATGTGCACAAAGGGTCGATCTACGGGCTGGTGGGAGCCAATGGAGCCGGAAAGACTACCTTGCTCAAGCTAATTGCTGGTATTTACCGGCCGGACCAAGGAAGCATCCTGGTGGAGGGACAGCAGGTCTTCGAAAACAACCGGGTAAAGGAGAACATAATCTTTATCCCCGATGATCTCTTTTATTTTAGCCAGTATTCGATCAGGGAGACAGCGGATTTTTTCCGACAGGTTTATCCGACCTGGGATGAAGACAGGTTTACTGAACTGACGGAGGTTTTTGGCATTGATGTTAAACGCCGGGTAACCAGGCTGTCCAAAGGGATGAAGCGGCAGGTCGCTTTCTGGCTGGCTCTCTCCGTAAAGCCCCGGGTGCTTATCCTGGATGAGCCTCTAGATGGGCTGGACCCCATGATCCGCAGCAGGGTCAAAAAATTGCTGCTGGCCGATGTAGCTGAGCGTGAAATGAGCATACTCATTTCCTCCCATAACCTGCGGGAACTGGAGGATATCTGCGACTATATGGGGATTCTTCACGACGGCAGAATAATCATAGAGAGTGAGCTAGACACCTTAAAACGAGGGATTAGTAAGGTTCAGATCGCTTTTTCGGAAGGGATACCGGAAGAATTGCTAAAGGCAGAAAACATTTTGTACCACGAAAAGAGAGGTAGTGTTCACCTGTTGATTATGCGGGGAGATGAGCAGGCCATTAAAACCCAGGTGCAAGCTTTTAATCCCCTGCTGCTGGATGTGTTGCCGTTAACTTTTGAAGAAATCTTCGTATACGAGATGGGAGGGGTTGGCTATGACATCCGGAATATCCTCTAGTAAATGGGTTGTGTTTAAAAGCGCGGTGAAGAGGTTCAAATGGCTGGGCATCCTCTATGCCGTAGCGCTGTTTCTGGAATTGCCTCTGGTTTTATGGATGGCGCTCAGTAAACAAAAAGCCATCCAGGGAAATCTCTGGGCCGAGGTCGCCAGTAAAAGTCTCCAGCCCCATATCTTGTTCCACCCTGTTGCGCACCTTACCAGCATAGCCGTGGCGGTGATTTTCGGATTAATACTTTTCTATTACCTGCAAAATGACTGGGCCAGCACCTTTTTCCATAGCCTGCCCATTAAACGGTGGTCCCTTTACTGGCAAAACCTCCTGGCTGGGTTGACCCTGATCTGGCTGCCGATCCTGATTAACGGGCTGTTGCTATACGGAGTTATGGCTGTTTTTGGAGTGACGGAAGTCCAGTGGCCCAAGCAATATGCATATGACCCTGCAATGGAGATGGTTAATGCCAATCTGACCAATGCAGTTCCCGTCGGTAAGCTTGTTGCTTTCTGGTTGTTCCTGAATTTATTGATGACCGGATTGTTCTATATATTTACCGTGTTTGTCGGCATGCTCACCGGCAATGTGCTGCTCCAGGGAGCATTAACCTTTATTGGCCTGATATTGCCTTTAGGACTGTATTTACTGATAAAATTCAACCTGTGGAAGCTGTTATACGGTTTTCCGAGAGACATTGATGAAAGCACCGTGCTGTGGCTGTCCCCTCTGGTCAGATACCTGGATTATCAGAGTTACCAGCTCCTGTTTAAATCACAGGCAGGATATATATGGTATGGGGTAGCTGCTGTGTTGTTCTGTCTGATTAGCCTTTTCCTTTACAGGAAAAGGCATGTGGAGGCTGCCGGGGAAACCCTGGCTGCCGGGTGGATACGCCGGGTATTCATATACGGAGTGGCGACCTGCGCGACTCTGACCGGTGGCCTGTACTTTAGCACACTCAATGAAAGCAGCACCGGAGCATTATACCTGGGATATTTTATCGGCGGGGTGCTGGGTTATAGCATCGCCGACATGATCGCCTATAAGTCCTTTCACTTTTATAGGAGATGGAAGGGGATGGTGGTTTTCGGCGCTGTCTTCATCGTGCTTCTCGCTTCAGTCAAACTGGACTTGTATGGCTATCAAAAATATGTCCCGGAACAGGATGAGGTAAAAGAAGTGTTCTTTAACGGCCTGAACAGGGATAGCGTACCGGCTGTCGAAAGTCTGAAAGGGCAGGACAACATCAGGCGGGTGCGTGAACTCCACCGGCAGATCATCAAGCTGGAAAAGGAGAACCGGAACCTGGAGAAATCTTTAAACAGGCCGATACCCGACGGTGCTTTCAGACCCGAAGAGCCCAGAAGGGTTATGACAGCTGATATAACTTATGTTCTGGACAGCGGCCGCAAGGTTAAGCGGACATACATGATTGACATGGACCGCTACCGTGAGTTTCTCTACCCCATATTCAATTCTGAGGAAACAAAGAGAAGTATCTACGGGCGCCTGTTCAAAACCGATGTGAAAAAGATAGACGAGCTAAATATAAGCAACTATCATCTGGGTAAAAGTGTCCGCATCTATAAACGGGCGGAAATAGACGAAGCTCTGGCGGCCCTGAAAAAGGATGTGTTAAATGTCTCTTATGAAGCAGCCGTGGAAAACAAGCGGCCAACCCTGGCGATGTTTGAATTTATCGCAAAGACGAGCTGGGAGAGTAAGTACGTTTACTATACTTTGAATTATTATGAGGACTTCAAAAACTTTACAGCTTTTCTGGAGAAACACGGTTATATGGAAGAACTGTTCCTGAACCCGGAGGATGTGTCCGAAATAATTGTGAAAAAAGCTGGTTCCGCTGAGACCGTGGCAGTGAAGGATAAGCAGAAGATAAAGGTACTCTTGAACTGGTGCAACCTGGAGGATGAGCGGGCCTACCTCATGAGGCAGCAGCAGCCGGTCAACAAAGGGATGGTTGAATATTACGGCAAAATAGTAACGAAAAAGGGCAGCCCCATCTTTGTTGTGTTTGATAGCAGCCCTTATGCTCAGCAGTTGATTTTTAAAATGATGCAAGAGAAGTAGAGGAACTGGGACAAATTAGTTTTCTTAGGCGATCTTTCTTATCGTCGGTAACATTCCGCGAAGGGAAGATCGTCTTTTTTTATGGGCTGCATTTAGGAACCAGGTTTTCATTAACCAGGCGCAAAAAAGCCTGGACCGGAGCGGAGATTTTAGTGTCCTTGTGCCGCAGTAGCTTGATTTCCCGGCGAATGGTGAGTTCGGGTATTTTGATCACCTGCAAACTGCCGGCACAGACTTCTTGATCAATTACAAAGCGGGATAAGAGGGAAATACCCAGGTTGGCAGCTACAGCCTGTTTAATCGCCTCCAGGCTGCCGAATTGCATGGCGACTTTGATTTTTTTGCCCAGCAGTTGCAAACGTTGTTCCAGGGCAATCCGCGTACTGGAACCCGGCTCCCGTAAAATAAAGGGTTCGGCCAGTACTTGTTCCAGGGTAACTGTAGTTTCCCTGGCCAGGGGATGGTCTATAGCTGTAACTATTACCAGTTCGTCATAGGTGATGGTTTTAGCTTTGATTTGGGGATGAGCAATGACTTCGCCGCCACAGAAGGCGATTTCCAGCTCATGTTGCAGCAGTTTTTGCTCGATTTCCTGGGAGTTGCTAATTTCCAGCACTACTTCTATACCTGGATAGAGCTTGCGGTACTGGCCGAGAATCCGGGGCAGCACATAAATGCCGGGGGTGGTACTGGCTCCTACTAGCAAGCGGCCTTTGCCCAGGCCTTTCAAGTCCTTGAGGGCATTTTCAGCCTCTTCCAGCTGGTTGAAAATTTTACTGGTGTAATGAAATAGAGTTCGACCAGCCTCTGTCAAATAGACCTTACGGCCGAGTTTTTGGAATAATTCCAGGCCCAGTTCCTGTTCCAGATTTTTTATTTGCACAGAGATGGTAGGTTGACTGATCAGCAATTCTTCCGCTGCTTTAGTAAACCCCTGGTGTTTGGCTACGGTATGAAAAACTTTAAGATAATTTAAATTCATGCTCTCACTCCTGACGCATGACAAACAGTCATTGATATTATCAATTGATAACATTGAAAAGATATATTTTTATTATAGATGATTTTACTTTAAAATGAAAGTAAGCAAAAGATGGGGAGATGAGAACATGAAAGAAAAAATCAAACAGATACTGGCGAAGCGAGCCAAAATACAGTGGTTTCTGGCCCTTGGTTTCATCGCCTTGAATGGAGTATTGTTTTTCGTAACACCCAGGGCAGCCTATATTCCTTTTTTTGTCTTACCATTGATGATCATTAGTGTTTTTTTCTGGTCCCGGGCCTTTTGCGGCTGGGCCTGTCCACGGGCGGCTTTTCTGGAAAGAATTTTGAGCAAGGTGAGTTTAAATAAACCGGTACCGAAGTGGATGAACTATTACTGGGTCAGTGCCCTTGTCTTTATTGTCCTGATTTCCAGGGTAACCTATGTTGGCTTTACCAGGGGCTTGCTGGCTGCCGGTTTTCTGCTCTGCCTAGTTCCTACCATTGGTGCTTTGGTAGTCGGCTGGTATAGTCCTAAATCCTGGTGTGCTATTTGTCCCACCGGTACTTTGCTGAAAACCCTTGATCGCTTGCAAATTGCCCGGTTTAAAATCGCAAAGGAGGGCAAATGTACCAGTTGTGGTGCGTGTGACCGGGTTTGCCCTATGGGAGTTGAACCTTCAAAAGTACCATTGAACAGTGGCATTGAGCAGATGAACTGTACCCAGTGTGCCATCTGTACAGCCAGTTGCCCGTACAACAGCTTGCATTTACCGGAAAGGCTGAACAATCATATTAAACAGGGGGTAGCGGTAAGATGAAAGTGGGAATTATTCGTTGCCAGCAAACGGAAGATATGTGTCCCGGGACCACCGACTTCGCAGTGGCCAGAGAAAACAAAGGAGTTTTTAGTACCTGTAATGAACCCGTCGAAGTGATTGGTTTTGTCAGCTGTGGGGGTTGTCCGGGGAAAAAGAGTGTTACCAGGGCGGAAATGCTGGTTAAACGGGGGGCCGAGGCTATTGTACTGGCATCCTGTATTACCAGAGGTAATCCCATTGGCTTTGCCTGTCCGCACCAAGAGACAATGATAGCGGCGATTAAAAAAAGACTTGGGGATCAGATGAAGCTCATGGATTGGACTCACTGACAGATAGCTGAGGGGAAAATTTCCCCCGGCTTTTTTTATGATAAATATGATAAAATAATAAAGAGAGGGGTGACTGGTGATCAAGATTACTTTAGAAAAGGCATTACAAGAGTACAAACGGCTTAATTACGCTCGGGATGAATATCGAATCTTACATAAATATTTTTTACAGCAGGAAATAGCAATGGATGTTGACCTTAAGGCGAATCTGGAGAAGTTGCTGATCAAATGCGCTGATGGGATTGGCAGTTATACACGGGATAAGGGCAAGCTTACCAGAATCTTAAATCATTTTTTTAATTTTGTCAGTCAAAAGTATCAGCTTGACATCGAGCCGGAAGATTATTTTCCTGTCTTTAAAACCCTGGAGAAAAGCGAGCGCATGGTCGCTTTACTGAAATATTTACAGGAAAAACCCAGGACCAGAAAGGAAATCGCTGAACACTTTCATATAACAGAGAGAGCGTTAAGGGATAATTTGCAGGAACTACAATCAGGCTTTACTTTTCTAGGTTATACGATGAAAATAAAAGTGGACCCCCGAACGAACACGTATGATTCCACTATACACCCTGTTTTCTTACCTCTGAATCTCAGCGAGGTTTATGCACTTACAGTCGGTCTGAAGCTGATGGGCCGGGATTCGGTATTCGGTGATATTTTTTACTATATCGCTGACAGTATTTTTCAGCAGTTATCATCCTATGCCAGGCAACGGATAGCCGGGAAAGCAAATGAAGTAGGCATCTCTTTCAATGAGATCCCGGCACTGGTTTACAGAGCCGAAGATGAAATTATCGCTTCCGGTCGGGATCAGCTGCTGGCCTATTTTCTCAAATCCGGTGCTCCCTGCAAGATTGAGTATAATACCGAGGCAGGTATCCAGACTATTACCGGTAAAGTAAATTATGTAAAATCAGGCAGAAATTATTTGACCCATCGAATCATTGTTCAAAACGAAAAGAAGCAGGTAGAAATAGACTATGATCAAATTCTTAGCATCCAGTTTACCCGCTCTGAAAATTGAAGCTGAGCTTCCTTAACTACCAGGAGCCGCAATGTTAAAATGAAGAAAAAAACAAGGAGGTAAGGCTGATGTTAGTTAAGGAACTCAAAAAACTTGCAGAAAAAATCCGGCAGGGACAATGGCCCGAACTGGCCAAGGGGGAGTATTTGTGGCAGGGGGCGGATGTGATTATCGCTCCTAAGCTGACTGCCAGTCTGAAGGAGTGGGCTGGCGATGACTGCCTGGTGCTGGACTGGTCGGGTTTGCACAGGAAAAACCGGGTACTGGTCATTTCTGAACATGCACGGGAAATCAGCGCTCTTTTTTACACTCTCCGCGATTTGTTCAGAGATTATATCGACTTCTGCAACAAATATTATTTCTATGGACAGCTCGCCATTAAGGCCCGGGCTGCCATTGCTGCCGGTGCGGATTTGCAGACCATCTTACTGGCAATTGTCGCAGAAGGGCAAAAACTGGCCATTCTACTGGCAGGACGATTGTACTTTGCCTACGGCTCCAATATGGATGAGGCGCAAATGGCTCAACGCTGCAAGGGTGCTATCCTTATCGGCAAGGCTCGACTGGAAAAATATAAATTTTTAATCAACTCAAGAGGTGTGGCCAGTATTATCCCGGACGAAAACAGCTTTGTAGAGGGGGTTGTCTGGAGCCTGACGGAACAGCATGAGCAGGAGCTGGACAGGTACGAAGGAGTAGCGAAAAACTATTATTATAAACAGGAAATTCCGGTAAGTATAGAGGATATAGAGGCGCATGCCCTCGTCTATATTGCTGCCGATCAAACCCCGGGTCAGCCTCGTCCCGGCTACCTGGAAAAAATCCTGACAGCGGCGGAGAAATTCCAGTTCTGCCCTGAGTATAGAAAGGAACTGGCAAGCTGGCGCAGTATATAGAAAACATTTTATCTATTGACAATCGCAAGTTGTCTATTATAAAATATACTATACCCTGTAAATCAGGTTGGAGGGACCCGCAATGGCAGACAAGCAACAGGAAAAGGTAGTGGCAGAAAACCGTCAGGCCCGCTTTGAATACGAAATCCTGGAGGTCTATGAGGCCGGTCTGGAGCTCAAAGGCACAGAAGTCAAAAGCCTGCGAGCTGGCAAGGCCAACCTCAGGGACAGCTTTTGCCTGATAAAAAATGGTGAAGCCTGGGTCCACAACCTGCATATCTCTCCGTATGAACAGGGTAACCGTTTCAATCATGATCCTACCCGGGTGCGGAAATTGCTCCTGCACAAGCATGAAATCATGAAACTGTTTGGGGCTATTTCCCAGAAGGGGCTGACTATCGTCCCCCTGAAAATCTATTTTACCCGGGGGAAAGCGAAAATGGCCATCGCCCTGGCCCGCGGCAAAAAGCTGTGGGACAAACGCCAGGACATGGCCGAACGGGATGCCAAACGGGAAATTGAACGGGCTTTCCGCGACCGGCAACGTCAATAAGGGGGCGTACTGGTTTCGACGGGGGCTGAATGAGCGTCAGTAGCGAGCCGGGGTTCCATCTGCCCGTTAAGACGGTGGGAAAACAACGAATGCCAACGAAAATTACGCTTTAGCTGCTTAATTTCAGCTAACCTCCAACCCTCTGGGCTCCGGGTGAGGGCTTGGGGGTCACATTGACGGAGCTGGCCTGGCCCCAATTCTCGGAGGGGCGAGGCGAGATTTATCGAGATAGCTGCTGAAAAGCCTGTCGGTGGGCGTTTCAGCGGTGAAAGCTAAAACACCTGACTGCGCTCGGAGAAGCTGGCGTGGGTTCGCCTTCGGACAGGGGTTCGACTCCCCTCGCCTCCACCATTGAAAACCCTAACAGTAAGTTTTACGTCTAAGCCGTTATCTTTAGAGTGTAAAACTACTACTGAATCAACATATTCCTGCAATACCTGCTTTTTATCTTCATCGTTATCGGAGAAAAGCAGGTATTTTTTATTTTCCAGTACTTAATAATTATTGCCTCATCAAAATGATGGTGGATAGCAAGATGGGCGCAGCAGCATAAAACAGCGGGTACGCGGTTCGTTATTGCTCATCCAAACCCTTACGGGTTTCGCATACCCGCAAACCGTTATATGAAAGACTATGCCTTTTAAATATTCTGCGTTTGAGAGAAGTGTTTTTTTCAGTTAAAAATTCCCCCATTAGTTTAAAAAAAGATATTAATATTTATACTTTTCTTGAACCCATCGTTTGGTTTCTTTTAATCTTTTTCTAACAGCCTGAGAAGGTATTCTTCATAACTTAATTCGACTAATGCTGCCTCTTCTTCAAAATATTCTTTATTTCAGTTGTTTTTTAGTTGTGTAGCATATTTTTGTATTATATATATATTTTTGTAGATGAGAGTAGGATGATGATTAAATGTGGTATAATAATTCTGAGGTGAGATTTATGAATACAGCTAAGAGTATTTTATTAAAATTAATTGATGAAATTCCAGAAAGTCAAATACGAGAAGTTATTGATTTTATTTTATTTTTAAAAAATAAGCAGGATAATCAGGTATTCAAGGATTTATTGTCTGCCAGTGAGAGCAGTATAGATTTTTGGAACAATGATATTGATGATGAGGTATGGAACAATGTATAGGCAGGGCGATATCTTATTAATTCCTATTCCTTTTAGTGATTTGACTTCCAACAAAAAACGCCCTGTCCTTGTTTTATCTAATGATAATTATAACAGCAGAACAGAAGATATAGTGGTTGCGGCTATTACATCAAACCTTACAGCAAAGGATTATATTGTAATGCTTACCAGTAGCGACCTTGATGAGGGAACCTTGAAGGTGGATTCCTGTATAAGGGTGGATAAAATTTATACATTATCTCAAAGTATTGTTATAAGTAAGTTTGGTCAGCATGTTTGCACAGCAGAAAATTAGCTGTTATGCTCTTTAGTATAAAGAGAAGTGGGATTTGAGAAAAATATAGTGAGGTGACAAAAAATGAAGACTATGAAGGCCTTTGTTATGAAGCGCATTGGTGAGGTTGGATGGCTTGAAAAACCCGTGCCTCCCGATCCAGGTCCAAACGATGCTATTATTAAGCCAACTGCGGGTTTGGTTTGTACCTCAGATGTCCATACTGTGGAAGGTGCAATCGGCGAGAGGGAGAATCTTACCCTCGGGCACGAAGTTGTAGGTGTTGTTTACAAGGTGGGTAGCGAAGTAAAGGGCGTAAAAGAGGGGGATCGGGTTGCTGTTGGTGCGATAACACCCTGTTTTAAATGTGAAAACTGCTTGCGAGGTTTTCCTTCTCAGTGTACAGACATGTTAGGTGGGTGGAAATATGCCAACGTTAAGGACGGCACCTTTGCGGAATACGTCCATGTAAACGATGCCGATGCTAATTTAGCTATCATTCCTGAGTCTGTCAGTGATGAAGCGGCAGTCTACACAGTAGATATGATGTCAACTGGTTTCATGGCAGCTGAAAATGCCGATATTCCATTAGGTGGTACTGTAGCAATTTTTGGACAGGGACCTGTGGGACTGATGGCAACGGCAGGGGCACGATTGCTTGGTGCAGGTCTAATTATTGTTGTGGAGGCTGTCCCCAAACGTCAGGAACTTGCTAAATATTTTGGAGCTGATATTATCGTCGATTTCACTAAAGTAGACCCGGTGGAGGAAATTTTAAGGCTGACAGACGGAAAGGGAGTTGATTCTGCGATAGATGCAGTTGGGTCGCAAATTATTTTTGAGTCCTGCGTAAAAGCTACTCGACCCGGTGGTACCATTTCCAATGCGGGTTACCACTCAAAGGGCGATTATGTTATGATTCCCCGGTTAGCCTGGGGTGTAGGGATGAGCGATAAAACTATTAAAACAGGATTGTGCCCGGGTGGAAGGATACGCCTGAGCCGCTTACTCAGGCTAATTGAGACAGGAAAAATCGACCCAACGCCTTTAACTACTCATAAATTCTCGTTTGGTGAATTAGAAAAGGCCTTCCATCTGATGAAAACAAAAGAAGATGGAGTGATTAAACCGCTTATCATTTATTAATCAATTAAGGGGCATGTCCAGAAGTAGATAAGAACTTTTGGACAAATGCCCCTTTTTATATTTTTATCTTAAAAAAGATAGCATTACTGCGATTAGAGCCGCTGGTGTTCAGTTCTTTTGATAATCTCATTCTGCAAAGCTTCACTGAGGTCACAAAAATAGTCACTATAACCGGCCACCCGCACAATCAGATCCCGGTAGCGTTCCGGCTGGCGCTGCGCTTCTCGCAACGTGGCGGCACTGACCACGTTAAACTGAATGTGATGCCCTTTGAGACGGAAATAGGCGCGAATCAGGGCCATCAGCTTATGAATACCTTCTTCTGTTTGCAACAGGCCAGGGGTGAATTTCTGGTTCAAGAGAGTACCACCGGTGCGAAAATGGTCCATTTTGGCGGCAGACTTGATCACAGCCGTGGGCCCAAAGCGGTCAGCCCCCTGCACAGGTGAAATCCCCTCGGATTGGGGTTCCCCTGCCCGCCGTCCATCGGGGGTAGCGCCGGTGACTGCCCCGAAGTAGACATGACAGGTAGTGGGCAGGAGATTGATGTGATAGGTTGCCCCCCGGACCGATTTGCGTCCTTCGATAGCCTGGTAGTAGGCTTCAAATACTTCCTGCATTATAGAATCAGCAAAATCATCATCATTGCCGTATTTGGGAGTTTTGTTCTGCAAGAGCTGGAGCAAATCCTCCTGCCCCCGGAAATTTTGGCGGAGGGCGGTGAGCAATTGTTCCATCGTAATGGTACCATCGAGAAAAACATGTTTTTTAATAGCTGCCAGGCTGTCGGTAAGGGTAGCTATGCCTACTCCCTGGATATAGTTAGTATTATAGCGGGCTCCCCCGGCATTATAGTCTCTGGCATTGGCGATGCAATCATCTATTATAATGGACAGAAAGGGAGCGGGCATGTATTCACCATAGAGTTTTTCGATGATCTGATTTCCTCGTAATTTTATCTCCAGGAAATGCTGGAGCTGTTGTTTATAAGCCTGGAACAGTTCTACATAGCTGGTAAAGGTAGTGGGGTCGCCGGTTTTCGGCCCCAGCTGTTTGCCGGTGCGAGGATCGAGACCGTTGTTGAGGGTGATTTCCAGTACCTTAACCAGGTTAAAGTAGCCCGTAAGCCAGTAGGCTTCTTTACCGAAAGCTCCGGCTTCCACACAGCCGCTGGTACCACCGCAGCGGGCATCTACCAGAGATTTGCCCTGGCGTACCAGCTCAGCGACGACGGCATCGGCATTAAAGACCGAGGGCTGGCCCCAGCCTTTGGCGATGATCTGACAGGCCCGTTTCAGGAAGTCATCGGGGTTTTTCTGGCTGAGCTGGATATTGGAGCTGGGCTGCAGCAGGCGCATTTCATCGATGACATCCAGGATAAGGTAAGTAACCTCATTGACTCCATCTTCGCCCTCAGCAGTCAAGCCGCCGCAATTGATATTGGCAAAATCGGTGTAGGTGGCACTTTCCTGCAGGGTAATACCTACTTTAGGGGGAGCAGGCTGGTTATTGAATTTGACCCAGAAGCATTGCAGCAGTTCCTTGGCTTGTTCCGGAGTCAGGGTGCCTGCTGCTATTTCTTTTTGATAAAAAGGATAGAGATGCTGGTCCAGTCGCCCGGGATTAAAGGCATCCCAGATATTGAGTTCGGTGATGACACCGAGATGGACAAACCAGTAGGCTTGCAGGGCTTCCCAGAAGGTGGAGGGAGCTTGAGCCGGGACTTTGCGGCAGATGGCAGCGATTTGTTCCAGCTCCTGGCGGCGCCGGGGGTTGGGTTCACTGGTTGCCAGCTGCAGGGCTTTTTCTGCATGGCGTTCGGCGTAGCGGATAATAGCGCGGGCGCAAATGGCCATTGCCCTCAGTTCCTCCTGTTTCCGATAGGCTTCGGGGTCATGGAGGTAATCAATCTGTTGTAATTGCTGTTCAATCTCCCGCAGAAAATCAAGAAAGCCTTTGCGGAAGACTTTGTCATCCCCGGCGGTATGGCCGGGAGCCCGTTGCTCCATGAATTCTGTAAATATCCCGGCTTGATAGCAATCAAGCCATTCCTGGCTCATCCGGGCAAAAATGCGGTCCCGCATGGAGCGGCCCTGCCAGTAGGGGATGATTTTTTCCGCTTGAATACGTTTTTCTTTGTCACTGACCCGGAAGAAGATTTTTTCCCGGCTGTCAATGATGGTGAAATCCTCCAGAGTATGACAGCAGAGCTCGGGGTAGGTGGGGGTGGCTTTGGGGGCCGGGCCCCGTTCGCCCACAATTAGTTCATCTTCGCCAATGTAGATGGTTTTGCGCTCCATCAGGGCCTGAAAAACCAGAGCCCGCAGGACCGGGATGGAAACCTTGCCGGAGTATTGCTGGTAAACCTCGGTTACGATTTCGGCCCGTTCAGTAGAAAGGGTAGGGATAGCTTCCAGGCTTTGCTGGCGGAGTTTGGCAACCCGTTCATTCACTGTAATCAACCTCCAATCTGTATCTGCTCACAGTAGGGTTTTAAGGCTTCTGCTATCGCCTGCATTTGTTCAGGGGAAGGTTCGGGAGTGCCTTCTAGTGGATAGGGTTGGCCCAGACGGCGGTATTTGTCCTGCGCCAGAGCGTGGTAGGGTAACAGATTTATCTGTTTCACCTGCCCCAGTTCCCGCAAATGACTCTGTAATAAAGTGATTTGTTCATCAGTATCAGTGATACCGGGAATGATGGGAAGGCGCAGGAAAAAGTTTTTTTTCTGTCGTACCAGCCATTTGAGATTGCTTAGAATAAGCTGGTTGGACACTCCCGTAAAATATCGATGTTTCTCCTCAGCCAGCAGTTTGAGATCATACAGAAAGAGGTCGGTGTAAGGGGCGATTGCTTCCAGACTGGCCAGAGGTGCGTAGCCACTGGTATCTACAGCAGTATGGAGGGCCTGTTTACGACAGGTTTGCAACAGGGCCAGAAGAAAGTCAGGTTGGGCCAGGGGTTCGCCGCCGGAAAAAGTCACTCCTCCCCCGGATTCCTCATAGAAAACCCGGTCCTGGTTAATGGTGTCCATGACTTCGGATACAGTAACCCGGCGTCCTACCATCTCCCGGGCCAGGGTCGGGCAAGCAGTAGCGCAATGACCACAGTGCTGGCAAAGAGAGCGTTTCCTGGTAGCCTGGTGGGGGCAGGCGAATTGGCAACGCCCACAACCAATACAGCGCCGGGTAGCAAGCAACAGCCGGGGGTGAAAACTCTGGCTTTCAGGATTATGACACCACTGGCAACGCAGGGGACAGCCGAGGAAAAAGACGGTAGTCCGGATGCCGGGGCCATCCTGCAGGGAAAATTTCTGGATATTAAAAATCAGGCCGGATTTCATCTTATCACCTCAAATGGATATATAAGCAAAAAAGATGCCGACTGCAGACCGGGCTAAAAACAAGCCCCCGTACCAAAAATGGTACAGAGGCTGTCCCAACTATGGGATTACGTCTCGTCTTTGGGACGCAGGCCGTATTTTTTCAGTTTATTGTGCAGGGTTTGTTTAGGAAGGCCCAGTAATTGGGCGGCTCTGGTTAGCTGGTAATCTGCCTGCTGCAAAGCTGATTGCAGCAAACGGATTTCCAGGTCTTGCAGGGCTTGTTTCAAGGGTAAGGGCGGTTGAGTCCAATGAGGCTGGTTTTTGGGTCCGAACAAGCCGGGATGTTCCCGGGGTAAATCGGCTAGAGTAAGCAGGGGACCATCGGCCAGGTTGATTGCGCTTTCAATAACATGCTCCAGTTCCCGTACATTTCCGGGCCAGTTATGCTGCCAGAACAGCTCCAGGACTTCTGATGCTAGGCCCGTGATCTTTTTTCTTAATTTTTGCCGGTATTTTTGCAGAAAATGCTGGGCAAGTAAAGGAATATCTTCTTGCCGTTCCCGCAGAGGAGGTAAATGAAAGAAAATCACATTCAAGCGGTAATAGAGGTCCTGGCGCAGCCGTTTTTCCTCTAATAACTTGAGGGGATGTTCATTGCTGGCGGCAATTACGCGCACATTAACGGTACGGGTCCTGGTGTCACCGAGACGCCGGACTACGCCATCCTGGAGTACCCGCAGGAGCTTGGCCTGTAGCTCTCGATCTAGAGAGTTGATCTCATCCAGAAAGAGGGTACCGCCATCGGCCAGTTCAAAGAGACCGGGACGGTCTTTGGCCCCGGTAAAACTGCCGGCACAAGTGCCAAAGAGCAGGGATTCCAGCAGTGAGGGTGGCAGAGCAGCGCAATTCTGAGCAATAAAGGCATGGCGCTGCCGTTCTGGACAGGCGTTATGGATAGCCTGCACCAACAATTCCTTGCCAGTCCCGGTTTCACCGTATATGAGAATTGGCGAGGGACTGCAGGCCACCTTGCGGGCCCGGTGGAGGATATCCTGCAGAATCGGGTTCCTGGTAATAATATCGGCAAAAGTGTAGCGGGTACCATTACCCCGAGCAGGGTCAGTTTTTTTGTGACTTGCCAGTTGTTTTTGCAGGGCTAGAATTTTTTCCGATAGCTGGACTACCTGGGTCAGATCTTTAAAGATTTCCACCGCTCCCACCAGTTGGCCGTTTTCAAACATAGGGATGGTAGAAGTGACAGTGGCTACCTGCTTGCCCTGGTAGTTGGTATAATGCTGGACATGGTTGAGCAAAGGCTGACGCTGGCGCAGGACATAGTAAAAGGTACTGGTTTCCTCGGTGAGGCCTGGAAAGACGTCCAGAATATTTTTCCCAATAGCTGCTGCCGGGTCTATTCCACCGATATTGGTGGCAGGTTCGTTATAAAAAATGATATTGGCTTTAGTATCAGTAACAATGATTCCTTCATCCAGATTAGCCAGGATTATATCCAATAGATGTTTGTAATCCACCCCTATATCCCCCTTTGCTGGCTGTATGGGTGAACAAATTCTCCATAGCCGGGGGAAAGTCCTTTTTTGTTAGGTTAAACTACCAATTAAGGGGATGAGATTATACTATCACCACTGCTGCTATAATATCCCGTTGTTTAAAGTTATAACCCCTGTGTAAAAAGAAGAGAGGCCATGTGGCCTCTTTTCAGTCATCATGTTCTCCGTCATTCTGTTCTCCATCATTTATACCATCATGGTCATTGTCTTCATCACCATCGAGAACACCATCATGGTCAGTGTCAGGATTTTTAGGATCTTCTTTTAATACAAATTCTCTACCATTGCTGATTTTGTCCCCATCATCATCTTCATCAAAGTCCATAATACCATCATCATCAGAGTCACTATCGATGGGGTTGGAGCCTATGCTAAACTCCTGGGAATTAGAGAGTCTGTCCTTATCAAAATCCTCGTCACCGTCTTTCATACCATCCCCGTCTGAATCAGCTTTCAGCGGGCTGGTATGGATCACAAATTCCTGATAGTTGTTAAGGTTGTCTCGGTCCAGGTCTTCGTTTCCATCTTTAATACCATCTCTGTCACTGTCAGGGTTTAGAGGGTTGGTGTGAACAAGGTATTCCTGAAGGTTCGTCAGTTTGTCATGGTCCAGGTCTTCATTACCATCCTTGATGCCATCCTGGTCGGTATCGGCTTTTACCGGATTCAAGCCCAGGTAAAATTCCTGTTTAACAGTAAGGCCGTCCCGGTCCGGGTCAGTGTTGGCCAAATTTCGATAAATGCTGAGATGATAGCGCAATTCCCAGCTGTCAGGTATACCATTATGGTTTTTGTCTTTGCTTACTTTGGCATTGGCCGGGTTTGGGCTGCTACCAAGAAGGACTAAAGTAGCGAGAGCGATTGGAGCCATGGTAAAAAAGACTTTCCGTTTGTTCATAAAGAACCCCTCCTTAATTTAAAATCTTATCCCGAGCAAGCAGTTAAATTAAGGAGCTCGCCCGGCAGCTGGCTGGCATGGCTTTGCAGCATTAGCCCCTATAGCTTTGTGTCGCCGCCTTTCGACGGTTTTACTCTTTTCGGTTATCATATTATACGTTTTCAAAAAGTATTTTAGGGGGGATTTCTGGGAATTAAAAAAATTTTCCCCAGGCGAGAGAGTGCCATTTTGGAGAAATGTTATGCCCCTTGTTTAAAAATGAACAATTGTGCTACACTAAAAGAAATCTCATAAAGCAGGAGGTTAAATCATTGAAAGTAGCGGCAGCAGTGGCAAAAACCTATGATTATATTGAAGTGGAAGCGGGAGTCCAGGAGGTTCTAAACCAGTTTGGTGGCATGGAAACTTTGATTAAGCCGGGGGAGAGGGTGCTCATCAAACCCAATATGCTGGAAGGACTGCCTCCGGAGCGAGCAGTAACCACCCATCCGGAAGTAGTAAGAGCGGTAATTCGTCAGGTAAAGAGGGCCGGCGGCATACCTTTAGTCGGAGATAGTCCTGGAATTGGCAGTGGCATGAAGGCGGCGGAAAAAAACGGCATAGCCGGGGTATGCCGGGAAGAAGGAGCGGAATTGCTGGCATTTGCCGAATCAGCGGAGTATTCCTTTCCTGAGGGAAAAGTAATCCGCAAGTTCCATTTGACCGGTGAACTGCAACAGGTGGATAAAGTTATCTCTCTGGCCAAAATGAAGACCCATTCCTTTATGGGCATCACCGGGGCCGTCAAGAATTTGTTTGGCTGCATAGTGGGTCCAGGCAAAGCTCAGTTTCACCTGCGCCTGAAGCGACGGGACGATTTTGCTGCTATGCTGGTTGACCTGGCCCTGCTGGTTAAGCCGGTTTTTTTCCTGGTAGACGGAATTGTTGGGATGGAAGGCAATGGCCCCCGTAATGGTTCGCCTATTCAAGCGGGAGTGATTTTGGGCGGCACTAATGGCTTTGCTGTTGACCTGGTCATGGGTCAGATGATGGGTTTCAACAGTGAGGAATTGCCGGTATCACGGCTGGCCCTGGCCCGGGGGCTGGTACCGGGGTTGAAGAGGATTGAAGTGGTAGGCAGTGGCCGGGAGTTACGCTGGAATTTTCAGCCCCCCTATAACCTGGAGTCTCTGGATGGGCGGGTCCCGCCTTTTCTGGTCCGCTTTTTCCAGAACCAGTTCACCTATCGGCCGGTTATGAATGAAAAGTGTACCGGTTGCAGCCGTTGTGCCCAGCATTGTCCACCGCAAGCCATAAAGATCGAAAATGGGAAAGCGATGGTAGACTATGAGCAATGTATTCGCTGCTATTGTTGCCAGGAACTCTGTCCCTTTGATGCTGTTATTCTGGAACAGGGATTATTGCTCAAACTGTTCGGTCGGAAAAAGTAACCATATGCCAGTGGCAGGCATATACTAAGACAAGAAGCTTAATCAGAGCAGAAGGGATTATTGGGTCAGCTACAGCTAGCGGTATTTATGGCCTGGCTAAAGCGGCTATCAAAGAACAAACAACCCCGTGAGTACCAGGGCTCACGGGGTTTATTTTATGATCTGCACACGCTTTTGTTTACGCAGCACCAGGCGCCAGTAGATGCCTTCCCAGCCGGTGAGGGAGTGGTCATTAACAATTTGTTTGGACATTAACTCAAAAGGGCTGCGCGCTACCAGTTGTTCTACTTCTGCTTCGGTAAGGCAGCAAAGCTCGGGCAGGCCACAGCCGGGGATATCGGTCCAGAGGGCGGTAAAAACGGCAATTCCACCGGGTTTAAGCACTCTCCAGGCCTCATCTAATACCTGCTGCCGGTTTTCCTCGATGCTTTCTGTAAAAACATGAAGGAGCCCAAAGCTGTAAATGGCATCAAAGGAGAATTCCCGGAAGGGCAGATTAAGGGCATCAGCCACCAGGCACTCGAACTCTGCTTTTAAAGCCAGCCTACCGATAGCTTCAGCATCAATGTCTACAGCTACCACTTGCAGGCCTTGTTCAAAAAAATACAAGCTATCCCGCCCATTGCCACAGCCCAGGTCCAGAACTGGGCCTTTGGTAGCATGGAAAAGGGGAAGAACCCAGCGGGCAGTCTGGCTGGGTGGAGTATTTTGCGCTTTTTCACTGGCAAGCAGAGTATGAAAATCAAAGGCCATGGGCTGGTTGCCTCCTGTAATTAGACATATCCTTATACAATTTACCAGTTTTATGCTAGATAATCAACAGGAAATTTCACGAAAAAACAAAATATGTGTCTGTATTTTATGCAGGGCAAAAAACTTGCATTTTTGCCTAAAATCAGGTATTATAAGGAATGTGTTAGCACTCTATTTAATTGAGTGCTAATAGTACATAAAGAGGAGGTTTCTCAGTGATGATTAAGCCGCTTGGAGACAGAATTGTCATTAAGCCCTTGGCATCGGAAGAAGTAACTGCCAGTGGGATTGTGTTACCCGATACAGCCAAGGAAAAGCCCCAGGAAGGGGAAGTAGTAGCTGTCGGCAATGGCCGTCTGCTGGAAAATGGTGAGCGGATAGCCCCGGAAGTCAAAGTAGGTGACCGGGTGATCTACTCCAAATATGCCGGTACTGAAGTGAAATATGAAGGCGAGGAATATCTCATCCTGAATGAACGGGATATCCTGGCTGTAATCGAATAATAAGGGGGTTTAGCAAGTGGCGAAGCAGATTATTTTCGGTGAAGAAGCCCGGCGGGCTCTGGAACGGGGGGTAAATACCCTGGCTGAAGCTGTGCGGGTAACTCTGGGCCCCAAAGGCCGCAATGTGGTTCTGGAGAAAAAGTTCGGTTCCCCGCTGATTACCAATGACGGGGTTTCCATCGCCCGGGAAATCGAACTGCCCGATCCCTTTGAAAACATGGGTGCCCAGCTGGTCAAGGAAGTAGCGACCAAAACCAATGATGTAGCCGGTGATGGTACCACTACTGCGACTGTGCTGGCCCAGGCCATTATCCGCGAAGGTTTGAAAAACGTGGCTGCTGGTGCCAATCCCATGATCCTGAAAAAAGGGATTGAGAAGGCTGTAGCCGTTGCTGTTGAGGAAATCAAGAAAATGGCCCGTCCGGTAGAGAGCAAGGATGCTATCGCTCAGGTTGCTTCCATCTCTGCTGCTGATCCGGAAATCGGCAACCTGATCGCTGAAGCCATGGAAAAAGTGGGTAAGGACGGGGTAATCACCGTTGAGGAATCCAAAGGTATCGGTACCACCCTGGATGTTGTGGAAGGGATGAATTTTGACAGGGGTTATATCTCCCCCTATATGGTAACTGATGCCGAGCGCATGGAAGCGGTGCTGAATGATCCCTTTATTCTGATCACTGATAAGAAAATCAGCTCCATTCAGGAAATTCTACCTGTTCTAGAACAAGTAGTGAAAACCGGTAAGCCTTTGTTGATCATCGCTGAAGATGTGGAAGGGGAAGCCCTGGCTACCCTGGTGGTTAACAAACTGCGGGGCACCTTCAACTGCGTAGCCGTCAAGGCTCCTGGTTTCGGCGACCGCCGCAAGGCTATGCTGGAAGATATCGCTATTTTGACCGGTGGCCAGGTTATCTCCGAAGAACTGGGCCGCAAGCTGGATGCAGCTAACCTGTCCATGCTGGGTCGGGCCCGTCAGGTCAAGGTAACCAAGGAAGAAACCGTGATTGTGGATGGGGCTGGCTCTGCTGAAGAAATTCAGAAGCGGGTGGCCCAGATCCGCAAACAGTGGGAAGATGCCACTTCCGAATATGACAAGGAAAAACTGCAGGAACGGCTGGCCAAACTAGCTGGTGGGGTAGCGGTAATCCAGGTTGGTGCTGCTACTGAAACCGAAATGAAAGAAAAGAAACTGCGCATCGAAGATGCTCTCAATGCTACCCGGGCTGCTGTGGAAGAAGGAATCGTCGCCGGTGGCGGTACCGCTCTGGTGGATGTAATTCCGGCTCTGACTGCCATTGAGGCTGAAGGCGATGAAGCTACCGGTGTGGCTATCGTCCGCAAGGCCCTGGAAGAGCCTCTGCGTCAGATTGCCAATAACGCCGGTCTGGAAGGCTCCGTAATAGTTGAAAAAGTCAAGAGCATTGATCCTGGTATTGGCTTCAATGCTTTGACCGGTGAATATGTAGATATGATCAGTGCCGGTATCGTGGACCCGGCCAAAGTTACCCGTTCTGCTCTGCAGAATGCTGCTTCCATCGCTGCTATGTTGCTCACCACTGAGTGCCTGGTAGCCGATGAGCCCAAAAAAGAAGAACCGGCCATGCCCGGTGGCGGCATGCCTCCCATGATGTAAGCCAAAAGAAGGCAGGGATAATTCCTGCCTTCTTTTTATGTGTCATCGTCGAGAAAGTTTTTGGCGAACTCAGCCTGGTCCAGCAATACCAGGGTCTGATATTCATTGACCAGCAGTTTAAGCAATTTTAAAAGCTTATCAATAATTTCTCCCGTTTTCACTGTACGCTCTACGGCTTCATCGATTTCGCTGCGATGGGAGAAGGCGTTGGCACTGAGCTGATTGGCGGCACTGGCCATAGATGAATAGGCGGAGGCAAGGGTACCGAGAAAGCTGATGGTTTCCGAGAGCCGCTGTTTGACATACTGTAGAGCAGTTTCGGTTTCCGGGGGAAGCAGATTGCGAAATTGCTGCTCTTCCTGGCTCATGCCGCCATTCCTCCTTTCACCCTCATTTTATGCATGGATGGGAAGAAAAAGAAATATATCTTATAGTAATGGAAGGAGGGATTGGTGTGGAATGTAGCAGATGGGAAGGTCAACTGCGGGAGGTGATGGTGCAGGCAGTCTGTGCCCGCGGTGAGAAAAATCATATTCTGGAGTTTCAGCTCAAGCCCCTGCATCCAGCCAGCAAAGTCCTGGGCTGCTGGGCGGCAGATCATAACTTTTCCGGTTCTATAATTGGCGATACTGTGATTATAAATGGTGATCTGGAGCTGACCGTCTGGTATGCCTATGAGCAAAACCAGAAAACGGAGCTGCTGAGGGAGAGGCTCAACTATCTCTGTGAGATCGAACTGGAGAATCTTACTGGTCGGCTGGAACAGGGGGAAGAATTGCATTTAACTGAGGAAAAAGAACCCCAGGTCAGCTCTTATTATCTGGAGGGAGAAGAGATCAAGGGTGCGGTGGAGATTGGTTTTACCGCTGAAATCATGGGATTGACCAAATTGCGGGTATTAGCTTATCCTGCCGAAGAAGATTAAGAAAAAAGAAGGAAAAAGAAAAAAACTGTCGAAAATACAATTAAGAGAAAGAGAGAAAGTGCAAGTTGTTACGAGGAGGGAATATGATGGACTGGCGCCGGATCGCGCTGGCTGTAACCGTTGGGTTGGGGCTTGTCCTTTTTTTATTTGGTTGTAGTGGGGACAAGCCAAAAAAGGTAACTGAACGACAACCGGCGGCTGTCAGCCAGGAACAATTGAGAGCTTTTGTTACCACTCTCTCCGGGGTAATAAACAAGGAAGCAGAAGGGTATCAGAAGCTGATTGACAGTATCAAGGCCCTGGGATATGGGAAAACAACACCGGCCCAAACCAAACAGGAAGCCGAAAAACTTCTGGCTTTGAACCAGCAGTTGAGGCAGGAACTGGATGGCCTGCAAACCACTACCCGGGAAATGGAGGAAGCGGAAGGCAATATCGCTACCTGTATTTATTTGCGCAATCAGGTAGTAGAGAAATTTGTTCAGCGCCTGGCCAAATCTCCTGCGCCCAAAACCAGTGAACTAAATGGGGTTTTAAAAGAGTTACGGGAGTCAGAAAGTTTTGCTGAAGCTGCCTCCGGCAAGCTGGCTGTTTTGAAGCAACAGGTAGGCATGGAATAAGGGTTTGCGAAAACCGGCTCAAGCTGGTTTTTTTTTCTTTCTTCATAGGCATAGACTTTTTTCACCGAATTAGGTTATATTTAAGGCAGGGAGGAATGAAAAATGGCCAAAAATACTCGCAAACAAACCTTATTATCTTTTGCCAAGTTATTTGGGGCTGCGTTACTGGGAGCTATCGGACTGGATCAGGTCAAAGAAGGGCTGGTATTACTGGCAGCGGTGCCGGGGACATCCTGGCCGGAAGCTCTGGTGCGTCTGGGCCTGGGCTCGGCAGCATTGCTGTTTGGGCTTTATGTGATATTGCGTTTTGTTTACCACTATGACAAGGCACGGGGACGGGTCAAAAACAAAATCAAGTTTCTGGAGTAGATGAGAATGGATAAAAAGTTTAAGATCACTATCTATTCCAAAGAAAATTGTTGCCTATGTGACAAGGCTAAAGCCATTATCGACAGGGTGAAGCGTTACTGGGAACTGGAAGTGGAAGAAGTGGACATCACCATGGATCCGCAGCTGTTTGAGCTGTATAAGGAGAAAATTCCGGTAGTGGCCATTGATGGTGAACCGATATTTTTTGGTAAAATCAGCGAACTCTGGCTCAAGCGGGAACTGGCGAGGAGAGGAGAGTGAGAGCTTTGGAATTGAAACTGGACGAGCTGGCCGGTCTTTGTGAAGGGCTGGACTTGCCTGCCTACTGGGTGGACCGTTATGGTTTTATCCAGTGGGCTACATCTGCTGCCCTGCAGCGTTTAGGCTGGCCGCAAGGGCTCTGGCAGGGACGGCGGATCAGTGAAATGATGCCCCAGAGCCGGATTTTTGAGGTCCTGGCCGGAGGACAGTCTCTGCGCTGTCGGGAGCTGACCTATATCGGAGAAACAATCCAGATCTCCTATCAACCCTGCTGGCGGGAAGGAGAATTGCTGGGAGTCTGGGCGGTGATCGAACAACAGGAAAAAAGCTGTCTGGAACTGGAAGAAGAAGAAATAGGCGCTTCCCGACTCTTAATTCAAATGTACGAAACGCTGCTGGGTGACCTTCTATTAGGGCTGGCGGTAGTGGACAGCAATGGGGTCATCATTACCGTCAACCAGTACTGGGAAAAACTGTTCGGTGTCAATCTGGCTGAAATCCAGGGTATGCCTCTTAAAACCCTTTTTCCCGAAAGTCACATGGGTCAGGTCCTGGCTACCGGTCAGCCCCGGATCGGGGAAACCTGGACCAGGGATGATGAAGTCTATTTCCTCTCTGAATTGCCTTTACGTTGCGGTGAATTGATTATTGGCGGCCTGGTCAAACTGGTGCCGGTGGAAAATGTCGAAACCCGGGATCTGGTGGCTCGCTATCAATTGCTGGAACGGAAGCTGCTTTTTTACCAGAGTGAGCTTTCAGCTTTAAAGCATGAGGAAGACCCCTTTGTGGCCATTATTGGCGAAAATCCGCATATGGTGAAAGTTAAGAATATGGCTCGCAAAGTGGCTCGCGGTGATGCTACGGTTCTGATTCTGGGAGAAAGCGGTACCGGAAAAGAGGTTTTCGCCCAGGCTATACATCGGGCCAGTCCCAGGGCTGATCAGCCTTTTATCAGTATCAACTGTGCTGCGATTCCGGAAAATCTGCTGGAAGCTGAGTTGTTTGGTTATGAGGAAGGGGCTTTTACCGGGGCGGTAAAAGGCGGTAAGGCCGGCAAGTTTGAACTGGCTCATGGCGGAACCCTCTTTCTCGATGAAATCGGGGATATGCCGCTGGCCATGCAGGCCAAAATCCTGCGAGCCCTGCAGGAGCGCCAGATTGTCCGCGTAGGCGGACACAAGCCCATTCCTGTGGACGTTCGGCTGATAGCCGCTACCAATCGGGATCTGGTAGCCATGATGCAGGCCGGGGAATTTCGCAGCGACCTTTATTATCGCTTGTCAGTAATTACTTTACAGTTGCCGCCACTGCGGGAGCGGCGGGATGATATTCCGGCCCTGGTTAAGATGTTGATTGAGAAGTTTAACAAAAAGTATCTGACTTCAGTAGAGGGTTATGACAAGGAACTGGAACGATTTTTGCTAAGTTATAGTTGGCCGGGGAATGTGCGACAGCTGGAGAATGTGCTGGAATATGCTTTTAATATGCTGGAACCAGGGCAGAAACTGCTTACTTTGCAGGATTTGCCGGAACAGGTTACCGGGGGTGGACCGCTGGGAGAAAATGACCTGCGCCTGGAAACAGTAGTAGCGCGGGCGGAGAAAAAGGCGATTCTGCAGGCACTGCAGGCAACCAGAGGCAATCGGATGGAAGCGGCCCGGCTACTGGGGATCCAGCGTTCAGCCTTTTATCAGAAGTTGAAGAAATATGGCTTGTCCGGCAAGGAGGAGGACCATGATTAAGCGATTGATGGATGCGGCCAGACAATTGCATAAAAGTACCGGTACCGTGCCGCCACCGTCAGCGCTGGAAGATATGATGCTGGATTTGACCCGGCGGGCTTTGCATCTGGCGCGCGGTAAAGTCGAGCGCTGGGTATCCACCACCTGCGGGTATTGCTCTACAGGCTGTGGTCTCTTGCTGGGACTGGAAGGGGATACCCCGGTGGCGATCCGTGGTGATGAGGCCTGTGCAACCAACCGGGGCCAGCTCTGCATAAAAGGAGCCTATCAGTGGCGAACTCTCCGGCATCCGGAACGGGCTACCACGCCAATGGTCCGCAAAAACGGACAACTGGTGCCGGTTTCCTGGGAGGAAGCTTTGCAGGTTGTTGCCGACAAAATACGGGAAGCCATAGCGGAACAAGGGCCGGAAGGAGTAGGTATTTATGGTTCCGGTCAGCTGACTCTGGAGGAGAATTATGCCCTGACCAAACTGGCACGGGGGGTACTGAAAACACCTAATTTTGATTCCAATACCCGACTCTGTATGAGCGGGACAGTACAGGGGTTGATCAAAGTTTTTGGTGCTGATGGGCCACCGGGTTGTTATGAAGATCTGGACCTGGCGGATTGTTTGTTGATTTTCGGTTGTAATCCGGCGGAGATGCATCCACAGCTGTGGCGGCGTATGCTCAAGAACAAACTGGAACGAGGAGCCCGCTTGATAGTAGTTGATCCGCGCCGCACCATACCAGCACGAGTAGCAGATTTACATTTGCAGCTACGGCCAGGTACTAACATCTATTTGCTAAACGCTATTTTGCATGTACTGTTCCGGGATAATTTAATTAACCGGGAAGAAGTAGCCCGGCTGGCGGTCGGTCTGGAACGGGTAGAAGAAATCGTGAAAAAATATTCTCCAGCAGAAGTGGCTCCCCTTTGCGGGGTGGCGGCAGTGGATATTGAGCAGGTGGCTCGCTGGATTGCTGAAGCCAAGGCAGCTACCACTGTTTTTGTCCAGGGGGTTACTCAAAGTGCTGCCGGGGTGGAGGCTGTTTCCACCATTTGTACTCTTCATTTGCTGACCGGACATATTGGACGCCCGGGAGCGGCGCCTTTTTCCCTGACGGGGCAGGCGGCGGCCATGAGTGCCCGGGAGGTGGGAGCCAGTGGTTTCCTGCCTGGTTACCGCAACTGGCAGAATCCCCGGCATCGCCAGGAAGTGGCTGTTTACTGGGGGATTAAGCCGGAAGAATTACCCGCAGGTACCAATGATATTGGTATCATGCTGGACATGATAGCCGAGGGCAAACTGAAGGTACTGTGGAATATTGCCACTAACCCGGTGGTTTCCCTGCCTGAGCAGGCAAGGGTTCGGCCTTTGCTGGAAAAAGTATTTCTCATCGTGCAGGATATCTTTTATCCAGTAGAAACCGCGCAGTATGCTGATGTTTTCCTGCCAGCTGCTCAGTGGGGCGAGAAAACCGGTACTTATACCAACTCGGAACGGCGGGTGAACCTGGCGGAACGGGCGGTGAATCCGCCGGGAATGGCCAAAACGGATCTGGAAATCATTCAGCTGGTAGCAAAACGACTGGGAGCTGAAGAGGCTTTTGCCTGGCCGGATCCGGAAGCGGTTTTTGAGGAGTGGAAAGGACTGTCCCGCGGTCGGCCCTGTGATATGAGTGGTATTACCTATGGCTTGATCCGCCAGGAGCGGGGAGTACAATGGCCTTATCCGGCCGGGGGTGTTAGCCAGCAGCGGCTCTATACTGATGGACATTTCTGGACTGATCCGGAACAGAGCCAGAGTTACGGTGATTTTAATCAGGCTGCGGGAAAGGCCTGGCTTTTTGCTACGGATATACCAGGGGAAATTTTGCGTCCAACTGAGGAATATCCTTTCTATCTAAATACCGGCCGGATTATGGAACATTACCATAGCCGGACCAAAACCAAACGCATTCCCGAGATTCAGCAATTAGCGCCAGAACCCTTTCTGGAAATCAATCCGCTGAACGCTCAGACCCTGGGGATCAAGGAAGGAGAAAAGGTACGGATTGTTTCTCCCTGGGGGACGGCCGTTGCCCGGGCACGCTTGTGTGATACCGTTGCTCCCGGCCAGGTTTTTCTGCCCTTTCACTTCGGAGATGCCGATTACCAGCAACCAACTGCGGGCAACAACCTGATCGGCAATGTAGTTAACCCTCTCAGCCGTCAGCCATTGTTCAAACTGGGAATCTGTCGCCTGGAAAAGTGTCCTGATTAACGGACACTTTTCCGCATTTTTGGACACTTTTTATGCAAGAGGCGGTAGCCAGGTTACAACCGGTAAGTGGCATAAAATTTGCTAACTCAATATTTGCCTGGATTAATTCTATAACATAAAGTGAAGAGAAAAACTTTCTCAAAGCGAAGGAGGGAAAAAGGATGTTCCAACAACAAGGCAAAGGGATTTTGCTGGGAGCCGTGCTGATGCTGGCTTTAGTAGTTTTGTTTACCGGCGGCATGGCTTATACTGACAGCGGTGCGTTTTGCAGTAGTTGTCATGTTATGGCAGAAGCCCATAAATCCTGGCAAAACTCGTCTCACCGGGAGCTCAAATGTAATGAGTGCCACGCCCCCCATAACCTGGCGGCAAAAATCCCCTTTAAGGCAAAAAGTGGCCTCAGAGACGTCTGGGCGGTAACTTTAGGGGATGTACCTGCCCAGATTAAAGTGACACCGGAATCGAAAGCAGTTATCCAGGCTAACTGTGTTGAATGCCATCGCACTACGGTGAGCCGGACCCACGTGGAAAAACTTTCCGGCCAGGATTGTACCTTCTGTCACCGGGGTCTGCCCCACGGCAGAACGCAAAAATAGCAGAGGAGGGATACATATGTGGCAAAAGGCGAAAAAATGGTTATTAATCGGTATGTCCATTACCAGCATTTTTGCTCTGGCTGCCTGTGGTTCTAATACCAGCAGTCAGCAGGGTGGGGTTGGCTTAAGTGAGGAAGAAGCTGTAGATTCATCTTTGTGGAAGGATAAATATCCCCTGCAGTATGCCAGCTATCTGAAAAACAAAGAGGGCGGGATGACAGAATTTGGTGGATCTGATAAGGTTCCCAAGGCGGATACAGAGCCGGAAATCAAGAAGCTGTTCGCTGGCTATGGCTTTTCCAAGGATTATAATGAAGACCGGGGTCATGTTTATGCCGTTGAAGATGTAACTTCCACCAAGCGCTTAAAACCGAATACCCCGGCAACCTGTATGACCTGTAAATCCACCCAGGTGCCCCTTTTCTACAAAAAACTGGGAGAAGATGGGTTTTATAATACCTTGTTCAGCGATATTGCAAAACAGACTAAACACCCCATTGGCTGTTCTGATTGCCATGATCCCAAAACCAATGAACTGAGAGTTACCCGTCCTGCTTTCATCGAAGCGATGAAAAGAAGAGGTATTGATGTCACCAAGGCAACCCGCCAGGAAATGCGCAGCTACGTTTGTGGTCAATGTCACGTGGAATATTATTTTGATAAAGGCAAAGTTTTAACTTTCCCCTGGGATAATGGGTTTGGTGTAGATGATATTGAAAAATATTATGAAGCCAAAGGCTTTAAAGACTGGGAACATCCTGATTCCAAGGCACCCATGCTGAAGGCACAGCACCCTGAATTTGAATGGTGGATTACCGGTACCCATGGTACTGCTGGGGTAGCCTGTGCTGACTGCCATATGCCCTACATGCGGGATGCTTCCGGGGAAAAATATTCTTCCCACTGGTGGACCAGTCCCCTGAAAACTCTGGAACAGTCTTGTACCAAGTGCCATACCCAGGGCACAGACTGGCTGAAACAGAAAGTACATGATATCCAGTCCCGGACCTGGGAATTGCAAACTATTGCTTCCAAAGAAATTGCCAAGGCTCATGACCAGATCAAACTGGCTCTGGCTACTCCCGGGGCAGATCAGAATCTGATTGCCCAGGCTCAGCGCAAGGTAGTGCAGGCCCAGTGGCGCTGGGACTGGATTGCAGCGGAAAACTCCCGCGGTTTCCACAACCCCGATATGGCTCTTAACACTTTAGGTAAAGCTATCCTGATGGCCAAAGAAACCCAGGAACTGGCTCAGCAGGCGATGGCCAAAGGTCAAAAGGCACAACCAGTTAAACCGGCCCAATAAAGAAGAGTTCCCGGCAGTTAATGCCGGGAACTTTTTTGCATTGGTATGATTTTTGCATATAAAAAAGATTGAAAAGGAGGTGGCGGGAACAGGATGGAGAGAAAACGGCAACTGGCCCATTTACTTGGGGGCGGCATAGCCATGTTTGTTCTCCTTTTTTGACCAAAAACCAGGGTTTTTCACTGGCAGCCCCCTCGTTTGGTGCCTCGGCTATGCTGATTTTTGCCCTGGGAAAGGGTCAGCCGGCTGAAGGGAAAAATGCTTTCTGGGGACAAGTCCTGTCTGCCTTGGCCGGAGTGACAACAGCCAAAATCCTGGGCACTACCTGGTATGCAGTAGCGATAGCGGTTTTTCTGGCTTTTCTGGTGATGCTGGTCACCGACACCTTTCACCCTCCTGGGGGTGCTACTGCCTTCCTGGCCTGTGATACAGGCCAGGGCTGGTGGTTTGTGCTCCTGCCCGTAGCCAGCGGAATAGGTATCATGCTGCTTATCCGTTATATATTCTACCGGCTCACTGAATTAATTCCTGAATCCCGGGTTGAGGTGGAGGAAGGATAACAGGTGTCCTGAAAGATGGACAGTTTTCTTTCTGATTGCACAGTAGTGGAGCAAGCAAGGTTAGCTCATTTTCCTGAAAGGTGGTTTTTCTTAGTCCAATGGAAGTCAAATTTCTCACACAAATTGGTACTGGGAGTTCTGCTACTCAGGTTAGAGAGGTTTTATTAGCTGCTGTGAAAGCGATTGTGCAGGCAGTGGGAGAGCGGGACCGTTATACCAGACATCATTCTCAGAATGTGGCTGAATATGCCAAAATTATTGCCCGTGAGCTGGATTTGCCGTCGGAATAGGTGGGAGAGTATCTATCTTGCTGCCTTGTTTCACGATATAGGTAAAATTGGGGTTCCCGACCAGGTTTTAAATAAACCAGGCAAATTAGAGGAAAACGAACTGGTACTGATTAGAGAACATCCATTGATTGCTGGACGCATTCTGGAAAGTTTCGGCGAGTTCAGGGATATTCTCCCTGCCATTACGCAACATCATGAACACTGGGATGGGAGCGGTTATCCTTTTGGTTTAATTGGGGAAGCTATTGATTTGGGTGCCAGGATAATCGCTGTTGCTGATGCTTTTGATGCCATGACCAGTGATCGAATCTATCGTCCGGGAATGCCTCAGGCCCAGGCTATTGACATTTTGAGTAAAGGGGCAGGTCAGCAGTGGGACCCCCGGGTGGTGAACGCTTTTATTAACTGGTGGGAAAAAACCTATAATCCCCGGGGTCGGCACGACTGGCAAATGAAACATATACAGACTATTTATCAAAACTTTTTAAAGGATACGACTGGTGGAAAAGTATTACTCCTTGACGAAAAAGAGATCGAGCAATTTCTCAAACCTCTGCAGTGTTTTGCGGAGCTGCCCATCGAAAATGGTTTGCATTTAAGCTGGTCAAGGCAGTTATTCAGTGACTGGCTGGGGGAGCTGGGACTGGACCAGGTATATCAACAGACCTATCAACTGGTCTTCTCTGAGCTGGTTAGCAATATGCTCAAACACGCTGAGAAAGGGACAATCCAGTGGGGCCGAAATAGTGCCGGGGAAATTGTACTCATTGCCAATGACCAGGGCCAGGGTTTTGTGCTGGAAAAATTGCCGCAGAGCATCATGGTCAGCGGTTTTTCCACCAAAAAGTCCCTGGGCTGGGGACTTCCTTTTATACTGGAGCACTGCCGACAACTGGTGATTGCGAAAACGAAAAGCGGTACCTTTATTGCAATCAAACTTGGTTGTGAACAGATTGCAGGCATGGGCTAGACTATTTAGGTGTCCATTTTGGTGGACTGAGTTCCATTAATAAGCACAATTTTAATATGCAAAGCCGTGCTAAACCGCCTCGGGCTGGTTGGCACGGCTTTTGCTTTGTTGTTGGCCGCAAGCAACAGCGTTTACATACCTTTGTGAAGGGAGGGAACAAAGTGGAAAAAATGTGGCGTACTGCAACAAATCTGATGGTTTTTCTCACCTTACTGGCAGTTGCCACCATTGGCCTGATGGGCAAATACTGGCTAATCGGTGATAGCCGCGGAGTTTTCATCTATGGTGGCATCTTTTTTATGATTTCCGGTATTGCTCTCTATGTCTGGAAAAGTACAGTATTTCCCAATGAGGAGGTAGAATGGCGTGACTAAACAACAGGACATGTCCAGGCGCAAGTTTTTAACCCTCCTGGGGGGTATACCGCTGGCTGGTATTGTAATATCATCCACCTCAGTCTTTACCCAGTATCTGTATCCCCCTGAATCCCTGCGGACTCCACCCAAGCCAATGGAGGTGGCAGCTGAAGGGGAGTTAAAGGTAGGGGAGTTGAAGGAATTTGAATACAATGATGCTCCGGCGGTACTGGTGCAGGTGAAAGAAGGGGAATACAAGGCCTTTTATCGCAAATGCACTCACCTGGGCTGTGTAGTGATTTTTAACCAGGAGCAAAAAGTTTTTGATTGCCCCTGCCATGGCGGCAAATTTGATTTGAACGGCAATGTGTTGGCCGGGCCACCGCCGGCTCCCCTGACCCAGCTGGCAGTTAAAGTCGATGGTGGCAAGATTATCGTCAGTGAGAGGAGTGCGTAACCGATGAAAGCCTGGTTGATCGAACGTTTTGGCACCGGCTGGCTGGAAACCTGGAAGGAGATCAAGGAACATCCGGTTCCGCCTCATGCCTTGAATCCCATCTATTGTCTGGGTGGCTTAACCTTTCTCTCTTTTTTGATCCAGGCTGTGACCGGAATCATTCTAGCTCTTTATTATCGGCCCACACCGGAAGAGGCCTATGCTAGTATTCAGTTCATTATGGAGCAGGTTTCCTTTGGGGCCATGATTCGTTCTGTTCATCACTATGCGGCTAATATCATGGTTTTGCTGGTCATGTTGCATATGCTGCGGGTCTTCTATACCGGTTCCTTTAAAAAACCGCGGGAACTGAACTGGGTAGTAGGGGTATTGCTCTATCTGCTCACTCTCGCCTTCGGTTTTACCGGCTATCTGTTGCCCTGGGACCAGGTAGCTTACTGGGCTTCAGTGGTTGGCACCGAAATCATGGGTGGAGTACCGGTAATTGGTAAATACCTGATGATTTTGGCCCGTGGTGGACTGAAAGTTACTGAATTCACCCTCACCCGTTTCTATGTCGCCCATGTCATTATCCTGCCCTTGCTGGCTATCCTCCTGATGGGTTTGCACTTCCTGATGGTTAGGCTGCAGGGTATATCGGAAGAACTGTAAGGGGGATGGAAAATGGCAAATAGCAAATATAAAAAAGGCACTATTCCCTTTATACCAAACCATTTGCTGACTGAAGTTGCGGTTGCCCTCTTTTTTATCGGTATCATCCTCTTTTTATCCGGGCTTATTCCCCGGGAACTGGGCGAGCCGGCCAACAAGCTGGCTACCCCGGAACATATCAAGCCGGAATGGTATTATCTCTGGATGTTTGAAATGTTAAAACTGATCCCCTCCAAGATTTTAGGACTACTGGCTTCCGGGGCGGTATTCGTAGTTCTGGCTCTGATCCCCTGGTTGGATAAGAGCCCTTATCGCCGGCCCAGCCAGCGGCCAGTGGCTTCAGCAGTAATGGGCCTGGCAGTAGTAGCAGTCATTATCTTGACCATTATGGCCTGGTAAGAGAAAAAAGGAGGCGAGGCCCATGCTGGATAAAGCCTGGGCGCTGATTGGCGGGGCTCTCGGTTATGGCGTTTTACGCATGCTGAAAGATAAAAACGGGCTGGTGCGCCCGCCGGGAGCCCTGGAGGAAACAGCATTTCTGGCTACTTGTGTACGTTGTGGGCAATGTGCCACCGCCTGTCCCTATCAAGCGATTAAGATTGCCGGTCCAGGCAGTGGTTTTGGAGTTGGCACTCCCTATCTTGCTGTCAGGGAAAATCCCTGTCGCCTCTGTGCTAATTTTCCTTGCATCAAGGCTTGCCCAAGTGGAGCTTTAAAGCCGGTCAAGGAACGGAAAGCAGTACGCATGGGAGTAGCTCGCTTAAACCGTAAAACCTGTTTATCCTGGCAGGGGATGCGCTGTGAAATCTGCTATCGCAATTGTCCTTTTCTGGATGAAGCAATTTACCTGGATTTGCAGCCCAACAGGAAAACCGGCTATCATACCATTTTTCAAGTTTGGGTCAATGAAGAAAAATGTACCGGCTGTGGAATCTGTGAACACTCCTGTCCGGTGGAACAGGCAGCAATTGTCGTTGACCCGGAGGGGCGGTGAACAAGATGAGGAAGTGGACCTGGTTACGGCGGCTGGTACAGGTACTGGTGATCGGATTACTACTAAGTCAGTTATTTGGTTTCAAATTTTTCAGCGGTGACCTCAATGCTTCCAATCTGCTGGGTATTCCCCTGACCGACCCCCTGACAGCGTTGCAGTATCTTTTACTGGACCAGCTGGCAGAAAAAATCTTGCTGGGAGCACTGTTGATTACAGCCTTCTACTGGCTACTGGGGGGTAAGACTTTTTGTAGCTGGGTTTGTCCGGTGAATACAGCAGGGGAACTGCTGGATAAGTTGCGCCACTGGCTGGGGCTGCCGGAGCGAAAACTTGACCATGGCTTAAAATACCTGGTGCTGGGGCTGGTGTTGCTTTTAACCCCCATCCTGGGCTATCCGGCCTTTGCTCCCTTTAATCCAGTGGGTCAAACCAGTATGGCCCTGGCCTTTGGTCTGGCAGGAGCACTGGTGCCCCTGTTGCTGGTGCTTGCTTTTGAGTTACTGCTTTACCGGCGGGGCTGGTGTCGTAGTCTCTGTCCCATTGGAGCCTTTTATGCCTTGCTGGGGCGACTGAGTCCCTTCGTAGTCACCTACCGGCAGGACCAGTGTGTGAATTGCCGGGCCTGTGCCCGGGCCTGTCCCATGGGAGCTGATACTTTAAACGGCCCTCTGGTGCAGAAGGAAGCGCTGGTTACTGACTGGGACTGTACCCGTTGCGGCAGTTGTATTGATGTCTGTCCGCAACAAGCTCTGCAATATGGCTGGAAACTGAAGCGAAAGGGGAGAAAAGACCAATGAATTTATCCCGTCGGGATTTTATCAAATCTATCGCTGCTGCTACGGCAATGGCAGCTGCCGGTTGTTCAGCACAAAAGCCGGGAGAAAAGGTGGGCCTGGATAAAGGCACGGTAGAAGTGGATGAATGGCGTAAAGCCACTTGCCGCTTCTGTGGTACCGGTTGCGGCATTATGGTCGGGATCAAGGATGGCAAGGTTGTAGCTAACAAGGGAGACAAGGAGTCACCGGTTAACAAAGGGCTGAACTGCGTAAAAGGCTATTTTGTCCGCAAGATTTTGTATGCTGAAGACCGGCTGAAAAAGCCCTTGATCCGCAAAAACGGCAAGCTGGTGGAGGCCAGCTGGGAGGAGGCCCTGGATCTGGTGGCCCGGAAGTTCAAGGAAGCCATTGATCAGTACGGTCCAGACTCCGTAGGGATGCTGGCTTCCGGACAGATGTATGTCTGGGAAGGATATGCGGCAGTCAAACTGTTTAAAGCTGGTATCGGCACTAACAATATTGACCCCAATGCCCGCTTCTGCATGGCCAGCGCTGTTGCCGGTTTCATGACCACCTTTGGCAAGGATGAGCCCATGGGCTGCTATGAGGATATTGAACATGCCAATGTCTTTATCACCTGGGGCAACAATATGGCGGAAATGCATCCTGTGCTTTTCTCCCGGGTAACCGCGCGCAAGCTGGCTGACAAAAGCGTGATAATGATCGATATCGCGACCCGCCGTACCAGGACTACCGAGATTGCAGATGAATATCTGCAATTTGTTCCCGGTACTGACCTGGCGGTAATGAACGGGATCGCTAATGTAATTATCAATGAAAAACTTTATGATGAAGAATTTGTCAGCAAGCATTGTGTCTTCAAACGGGGTAAAGAAAATATCGGCTATGGTCTGGAAGACGGGGCTAAATTCAAGGATGAGCCGCAGCCCATGACCTTTGATGAGTACAAGGCTTATGTGGCCAAATATACTCCTGAGTATGTCCAGCAATTAAGCGGCGTTCCGGCAGACAAAATTCGCTGGCTGGCTCATCTCTTTGCCGACAAGAGCAAACGCATTATGTCTTTCTGGACCATGGGCTTTAACCAGCATGTACGGGGTACCTGGGCCAACAACCTGGTCTATAACCTCCACCTGCTGACCGGACAAATCTGTAAACCGGGAGCCACCCCATTCTCCCTGACCGGCCAGCCCAGTGCCTGCGGTACAGCCCGGGAAGTCGGTACTTTTGCCCATCGCCTTCCGGCCGACATGGTGGTGGAAAATCCCGAACACCGGGCCATTGCTGCGAAAATCTGGAATGTGCCAGTGGAAAAGATTCCGGCCCAGGTGGGTTTCCATGCTACGGAAATGCTGCGGGCAGTGGACTATGGCAAGATTAAGGTGCTGTGGGTGATGTGCAATAACCCCCTGGCTGCCGCTCCCAAAGCCGGTCGCTGGCGCAAGGCCTTTGAAGAAAACAAGGCGTTCCTGGTAGTATCTGATGTTTATCCCAACCAGACCACCAAATTTGCCGATGTCGTGTTGCCGGCAGCCATGTGGGTAGAGAAGGAAGGTATGTACGGCAATGCCGAGCGACGGACCCAGCATCTGGCCAAGTGTACTTTGCCTCCTGGCGAAGCCAGGGACGATCTGTGGCAAATCATCCAGATCGCCAAACGGCTGGGCTATGGTGACCTCTTCAACTATCCCGGGGTGGACAAATATGATGGCGCTCATCCGGAAGGGGAAAGCGAGTTGAAAAAAGCCCTCTGGGAAGAATATCGCCAGTTTACCATCGGCAAGGGCAAGGACCTGGCTCCTTATGAAGAGTATGTCAAGCACCGGGGCCTGCTCTGGCCGGTAGTGGACGGCAAAGAAACCAAACGGCGCTATGTGGAAGGGGAAGATCCCTATGTCAAGCCCGGGGAAGGCATTAAATTCTATGGTAACCACAAGGAAGGGGACCGGGCTGTTATCTGGGCCCGTCCTTATGAGCCCCCGGCAGAAGTGCCCGATGCCGAATATCCCTTCTGGCTCTGTACCGGCCGGGTGCTGGAGCACTGGCATACCGGTACCATGACCCGTCGGGTTCCGGAATTGAAAAAAGCGGTGCCCAATGCCTATGTGGAAATCAACCCGGCGGATGCGGAGCGGCTGGGTATAAAGAATGGCGATCTGGTCAAGTTGACAACCAGGCGCGGTTCCATTACCGCTCCCGCTATGATTGACGGGCGGGGCAAGCCGCCGAAAGGCTCTGTCTTCGTACCTTTCTTTGATGAGGAAATTCTTATTAACCTTCTAACTCTGGATGCTTTCTGTCCTATCTCCAAACAGCCTGACTATAAAAAATGTGCGGTGAAGGTGGAAAAAGCATGATCAACCGCCGGCAATTTTTCAGCTCCCTGGGTTTGAAAACTCTGGACTGGGCCAGACAAGCTCTGGTCCAGCTCCTCAGCCAGGAAGACCTGTGGTTGCGGCCTCCAGGTGCCTTACCGGAAGAAGCCTTTTTGTTAGCCTGCACCCGCTGTGGACAGTGTGTCAATGCCTGTCCCCGGGGGTGTTTGCGCCAGCTGGGGCCTGAAGCAGGGACAGCTGTGGGCACACCGATCCTGGCATTTATAGCTGGCAAGGCCTGTAATCTCTGCGGACAATGTGCAGCCAGCTGTCAAAACGGAGCCCTGGCTTCGAACCAGGTGGGAAAAACCCTGATAGCCAGGCTGGATGCGGAAAGATGTTTGGCCTGGCAGGGAGCAATGTGCCGTGTGTGTTATGAGAGTTGTCCTAAGTTGGGAAAAGCATTGATTTTAACAGATTTTCAATACCCCACGGTAATTCAGGAGGAATGTGACGGATGCGGGTGCTGTCAACTGGCCTGCATTCAGTCCGATCCGGCAATAGCCATAAGGAGGCGAGAAGATGGCCAGCAATAAATACTTGCTACCAATGATCTTTACCATACTGGTTACTATCCTGTTCGGCGCTACCTTCGCTCTCAGCTGGGAACCTTTTATCGCCGGCCCGCCGCCGGCGAAAGTAAATCCGCCCACTATCCCCCATACCCTGCAGGGACGGGAAGGGAAATGCATACTCTGTCATAAAGATGCCGCCGGGGTTAAAATCCCCCGCACTCCCCATCCCGACCGGGCGAACTGTCTCCAGTGCCATGTCCCCAATTAAATAAAGGTGGTGGACGCGATGGTGATTTCCGGATTGTACATTCAAGTTAAGGAAGAGATGATGGAAGAGGTGGCAAAGCAGCTGGCTGCTCTGCCCGGGGTAGAGGTGCATGGCTGCTTTCCGCCGGGAAAAATTATTATTGTCCTGGAAAGCAAAAATGAAGATGATGCCCATGAAATGGTAAGCCAGACTATTGTCAACATTCCCGGTGTCCTGGGGGCTTACCTGGCCTATTGTAATTTTGAAGAACTGGTGAGCTGAAAGAGGGCTCCTGCCCTCTTTCAGCTTGGAGAGGAGGTTAGAAGATGATTACCTGCAAATGCGGTTATCAGCACCATGACACAAGCAAAATCATCAACAAACGCGATTTGCATGGCCGCCTGCGCCCTGAGTGTGCTATCTGCGGGCGACGGATTATCATCCGTTCCGTTTCTCCGCGGGAGTACAAAGACTTGCTCAGCCGGAATAGAGCCAGTTAACAGGGACCCCTTGGAGCAAAGGGGTCCCTTGCTTTTGCTTCCGTTTAAGGGTAGAATGAAAACAAAACAGGGGGAAGGTGGAACAGGACGATGCAGGTTAATGGGATTATTCTGGCTGGTGGCCGCAGCAGTCGTATGGGAAGAAACAAGGCGCTCCTGCCTCTCCAGGGGAAAGTTTTTCTGGAACGCATCCGGCAGGCGATGTTGCCTGTAGTGAAAGATATTATTCTGGTCAGCAATGAACCGGAGTGTTATCCTGACTGGCAGGGCTTCCTGGTGACGGATATCATACCACGGCGAGGGCCTTTAAGTGGCATCCATGCCGGGTTGACTGTTTCAGACTGCCACTATAACCTGGTGGTGGCCTGTGATATGCCTTTTGTCAGCACGGAGCATTTGGAGCGGTTGCGCAAGGAAGCAGAGGGCTATGATGTGGTGGTGCCGCAACATGGTGATTATTTGCAGCCCCTGTTTGCTGTTTATAGTCGCAATTGTATTGCCGCCATTGAAAACTGTCTTCTGCGGGATATCCGGAAAATTATTGCCTTTTACCCCCAGGTTAGGGTCAAGTTCTTGCCGGTGGAACGCCTGGGCGACCCGGCGGAAATGGAGCAGGTCTTTTTCAATGTCAATACTCCTGCCGACTGGCAGCAGGCCCGGCAGCTGGCAGGAGAGATAGAGGAGGAAAAGCGGCATGAGTGAACGTTACTCTGTACATACTACTATCCGCTGGCAAAAACATGAACGGACAGAACTGGAGGATCCTATAATCAGGGAATCACCTCTGACCATTTACCTGAATGGCAAGGAGATGGTTTCCCTGCTCTGCACGCCCGAATATCAGGAGGATCTGGCTCTTGGCTTTCTAACGGCAGAAGGGCTGCTGGAAAACCCTGATGATCTGCTATCTGTTCGTCTGGATGAGGAACAGGGAGCAGTCTGGGTAGAAACCCTGCGCACTCCCATGATTGCAGAACAGCTTTTCCTGAAACGGTTTATCACCACCGGCTGTGGCAAGGGAACCACCTTTTACAATGTTATGGATCACAGCCTGGCCCGGCAGGAGCGTATACCCCTGCAGGTCAAGGCTGAGGATCTGGTAGAGCTGATGCGGGAAGTGCAGCAAAAATCCGAGCTTTATCGCCTGACCGGCGGTGTACACAGTGCGGCTCTCTGTCAGGGCCGGGAAATTTTGCTTTTCCGTGAAGATGTGGGCCGGCACAATGCGGCTGACAAAATTATGGGCTATTGTTTCCGCCACCGCATTCCTATGGAGGATAAAGTCCTCCTGACCAGTGGCCGCATTTCCTCGGAAATCCTGTTGAAAGCGGCCAAAATGGGAATCGGGGCCATTGTCTCCCGCTCAGCACCTACTGACCTGGCCCTGCAGCTGGCAGAAGAACTGGGTATAACGGTGATCGGATTTGTGCGCGGCAGCCGCATGAATATCTATACCAATGCAGAGCAGGTGATAGAATGAAAATACCGGTTCTGGCCTTTGTCGGTACTTCCAATTCCGGCAAAACTACATTGTTAACCAAGATAGTTTCCCTTCTCAGCCAGCAGGGTTACCGGGTGGCAGTGGTTAAGCATCATCACCATCGTCCCCAGCTGGACCAGCCTGGGAAAGATACTTACCGCTACGCCGAGGCCGGGGCTCAGGTGGTGGTCAGTGCTTCCCCGGAAATGACGGCTTTTCTGGAATACCGGCCGGAACCGCCCCTGGCAGCCATTCTGGAGAGGATAACAGATGTGGATATTATCCTGCTGGAAGGGTTTAAATGGGAACCGGTGCCCAAGGTGGAAGTTATCCGCCGGGAGATAAGACAACATCTCATCTGTCAGCCTCAGGAATTAAAAGCAGTAGTGGGAGATATCATTTTTCCTGAACTGGATATACCTCAGTTTGATATCAATGATACGGAAGGAGTGGCTCGGTGGCTGGTCGCCAGTTATCTAACCGCCAGTTAACAGTTTTGCTGGTCAGTGGAGTTATTTTGCTTGCTGCCATCTGGCTCTGGCCCTGGTTAAAAAACCTGACGGCGGCCCGTCTGGCCGCTACCGTCCTGGGTTGGGGCTGGGCGGGCAGGGTAGTAG
>NZ_BDLR01000009.1:0-33113 GCF_002049395.1 Carboxydocella sp. JDF658
GCCCGACTGTTTAAAGAACTTACATATCTGGATGTCTTACAACTGGGGCTGGGGGTAATGGATTCAACCGCCACTTCCCTGTGTATGGATAACAGTATTCCCATTATTGTCTTCAACCTTAATGAAGAGGGCAATATCCAGAAAGTAGTACTGGGAGAAAAGATCGGTACATTAGTTGGAGGTGAAGAGACGAAATGATTAAAGAAATCATTCGTGAGCATGAAGAGAAAATGCAAAAAGCAGTGGCTGTACTAAAAAAAGAACTGGCTTCTCTGCGGGCTGGACGCGCAACTCCCGCTTTGCTGGAGAAGGTAACAGTGGACTATTATGGTGTGCCAACTCCTGTTAACCAGCTGGCTAATATTTCCGCTCCTGAACCCAGGTTGCTGGTAGTTCAACCCTGGGACCGGAGTGTTTTGAATGAAATTGAGAAAGCGATAATGAAATCCGATTTGGGGCTGACCCCCAACAATGACGGTACCGTAATTCGTATTGCTATTCCGCAATTGACCCAGGAGCGGCGGACTGAGCTGGTAAAAGTGGTTAAGAAAAAGGCGGAAGAGGCACGGGTTGCTGTGCGGAATGTGAGAAGAGAGGCAAATGATGAGCTGAAAGCTCAGGAGAAAGCTGGAGGCATTTCTGAAGATGAAGTTAGACGCGGTCAGGATGAGGTTCAGAAGCTGACTGACAAATATATTAAAGAAATCGATAAATTAGCTGAACATAAAGAAGAAGAAATTATGGAACTTTAATTTTCCACATAGGGAAAGGGGGTGTGAGGAATGGCCTACAAAATCTCCGATGAGTGTGTAGCTTGCGGTACCTGCATGGATACCTGCCCGAATGGCGCCATCAAGGAAGGGGATATCTACTCCATTGATGCTGATGCATGTGTAGATTGTGGTAGCTGTGCAGAAGCTTGCCCCACTGGCGCAATCAGCCAGGGCTAAATTGCGGGAAAAAGCCCCCTCGCCGAGGGGGTTTTTTCATGTTATAATATATTTATGGTAAATTATCGGAGGGAGGATTGCCCGTGGCCAAATGGATATCGCGCATGTTGGGTTCTGCGGTTTTGCCGGAAAAACAAGCGGACAATCACCAAATTAATGAAATAGATCTGTCTCGATTACCCCAACATGTTGCCATTATTATGGATGGCAACGGCCGCTGGGCACAAAAAAGGGGATTGCCAAGAAGTGTTGGTCATCGTGCCGGTGTGGAAAGCTTGCGTACAGCGGTGAAAGTTTGTACAAACATTGGTATAAAATATCTCACAGTATATGCTTTTTCCACGGAAAACTGGAAGCGGCCTAAAGAAGAAGTGGATACACTGATGAATTTACTGGTGGAATACCTGGAAAAAGAGGTGGCAGAGTTAAATCAGCAAGGAGTTCAGATTCGGGCTTATGGCGATCTGGCCGGGTTACCCCTTGCTGCCCAGCAGGCACTGACCAGGTCTATCAATTTAACTGCCAAAAATAACAAACTGGTTTTAGGCTTGTGTCTAAACTATGGCGGTAGAGCTGAAATAGTGCAAGCGGTAAATCAGATTGCGGCAGAAGTGAAAGCAGGGAAAATTGACCCCGGTTCTATTGATGAAGAGGTGATAGAAAAGTTTCTTTACACCAGAGATATCCCAGATCCTGATTTATTGATTCGCCCTGCTGGAGAATTGCGCATCAGCAATTATTTGCTCTGGCAGTTAGCTTACACGGAATTCTGGCTCACAGATGTGCTCTGGCCTGATTTCCGGGAAGAGCATTTTTTACAGGCTATAGTGGATTATCAAAAGCGGGAGCGCCGTTTTGGCGGCTTGCTATAACTATAGAGGTGATTTTGTGCTGGTATACAGGGTTATAACTGCCATTATCGGAATACCTCTGGCTCTCTGGCTTATTTGGCAGGGGGGAAGCTGGCTGGGAGGAGGTATTCTGATCCTAGCGCTGCTGGGCCAGTGGGAGCTGAAAAATATCCTTCAGCATCTGGGGATAAAGGTCAGCTGGCTGCTGGCTGGACCGGGGGTAATACTGGTCTTTTTCAGCATGATTAATCATCGTCTTGATTATGGAATAACCTTTCTGTTGCTCTGGACATTGCTGATTGCGGTTATATCTTTTCCGCGCCTACGCTGGTCAGATCTAGGAGCAGGCTTTTTTGGTATTGTATATGTAACAGTTTCTCTCACTTACATTCTACTCCTCCGAGAGCAAGATCAGGGATTATGGTTGACAGCATTGTTTTTTATTGCTAACTGGCTGGCCGACTCCGGGGCTTACTTTACAGGGCGGGCCCTGGGAAAACATCCCCTGGCACCAGTGATCAGTCCCCAAAAAAGCATCGAGGGGGTTATTGGTGGAGCGGTCACTGCTGCCCTGGTGCTGGCAATGCTGGGGCCTAAACTGACCGGTTTTTCTTACCTTTTCTGGGCTGGCTTTGGGATTGTCATAAGTCTGGGAGGACAGCTGGGAGATCTGGCAGAATCCACTTTGAAAAGAGCGGCAGGGGTAAAGGATAGTAGTAACATTTTTCCGGGCCATGGAGGAGTACTTGACCGGTTTGATTCGATCATGTTTACAGCGCCGCTGGCCTATGTTTTGCTGGATTGGTTTGTTAGGGGGGGCAATGGATGAGGCGGATGGCTTCCAATTATTATCAATGGCTGACGGCCTTGCTGATTTTACTCACCCTCTATTTTGGTGGGGCTTACTTTTTACCATTTTTGATGCCCTGGCTCGGAAAGTTTCTTTATATCTCATTACCGTTTATCCTGGCGGCTTTTCTGGCAGTCCTGCTGGATCCACTGGTTAATAAACTGGAGGCAAGATTTAAATTAAAAAGGTCTCTGGCTGTTTTATTAACCTTATCTGGTGTAGTAGGCGGATTTATAGTTATCTGGGCCCTGATTTTAGCCAGATTGATTCTGGAAACCCTTCGCTTAACCCGGGAACTGCCTGAATACCGGGAACAGATCATTATTTTTGTTGATCACGTCTGGCAAAAAGCTAACGCATTGCTGGAAAAAGGGGTTGCATTTTACCGGGAGTTGCCACCGCAGCTCCATCAGGCTGTCAAGGACAATATAGATAATATTGTGGCTAAAGGCCAGCAGCTGATTATTTCAGCATCAGAGACTTTACTGAGGTCAGTACAAGTATTACCAGCCAGTATTACTGGCGGCTTTGTTGTATCGATTATCGCCATTTTGGCAGCCTTTTTTCTCCTCAAGGACAAAGAAAAAATTATCCGTTTCTGGTTACAACTGCTAAATCCTCCCTGGGGAGAAACGACTTTAGAAGTGGGATCGAAAATTATACTGGCCTTTACTGGCTATCTCAAGGCCCAGCTTATACTTATTACAATTACCACTATCCTGGCCATTGGTGGTCTTTACCTGACGGGCAGTCAATTTGCTCTAACCATGGGAATTGTGGTAGGGTTAATGGATTTTATTCCGGTGCTGGGCCCTGGCTCAGTATTGTTACCCTGGGCTCTGCTCAGTTACTTTCACGGCCAGGGCTTTTTTGCTCTGAAATTGGTTATCCTGTATGGGGTGCTGAGCCTGGTCAGGCAGCTACTGGAAGCTAAAGTGGTCGCTGATAATGTGGGCCTGCATCCCCTGGCCACTTTAATAGCGATTTATACAGGCTATCAGCTCTGGGGCGCTCTGGGGGTAGTATTGGGTCCTATCCTGTTAATCGCTATCCAGGCGGTTATTAAAACTGGGATAACACGGATATAATAGAAAGAAACGGGGTTCAGACATGCGCAAAATAGGACTAATCGGCAGTACAGGTTCCATTGGGACACAGACATTGGAAGTAGTCCGTGCCCAGCGGGAAAATCTGCAAGTATCAAGCCTTGCTGCAGGACGTAACGTGGATTTATTGCTGGCTCAGATTAGGGAGTTTAAGCCAGAGGTAGTAGCAGTTGCAGAAGCGAAGGACGCTGAGTGGCTAGCTCAGCAACTGCGGGTTGAAAGCTGGGTTCCAGAAATCTACTGGGGTACTGAAGGTTTATTAAAAGCAGCTACTGAAGCTGAGATAGATTTGCTTGTGACGGCTATTACTGGTGCCCGGGGGCTGTTGCCTACTATTGCCGCTATTAAACAAGGAACTGATATTGCTCTGGCCAACAAGGAAACCCTGGTAGCAGCAGGAGAGCTGGTGATGGCCCTGGCCGAAAAACATGACGTCAAAATTATCCCGGTAGACAGCGAACATTCTGCTATTTTTCAATGTATTCAAGGATCAAAGCAAAATGAAATTAGCAAATTGATTTTAACCGCTTCCGGAGGGGCTTTTCGCGAGTGGGATATCCAGCGCCTCCAGGAAGCAACGGTTAGAGATGCTCTGGCTCATCCTAACTGGTCTATGGGAGCCAAAATAACCATTGACTCCGCTACCATGATCAATAAGGGACTGGAAGTGATCGAAGCTCACTGGCTGTTTGGTATACCTTATGAACAGATCCAGGTACTGCTCCACCCCCAGAGTATTATCCATTCACTGGTGGAGTTTTGTGATGGCTCCCAGCTGGCTCAATTAGGTTTACCGGATATGCGCCTGCCCATTCAGTACGCCCTCTCCTGGCCGCAGCGCTGGAGTGGGGTCTGGCCGCGGCTGGATCTGGCAAGTATCGGCAGCTTAACTTTTTCGTTGCCGGATTATGCCAAGTATCCAGGATTGAAATTAGCCTATCTGGCTGGTCAGGCAGGGGGACTGGCGCCAACGATTTTCAATGCAGCCAATGAAGTTGCGGTTACAGCATTTTTAAATGAGGAAATAAAGTTTGTGGAAATTGTAGATGTCATTGCAGCCACCCTGGACCAGTTTTCGCCTCAGAAGGTTGAGGATCTGGAGGTTGTGCTTCATATCGACCAGCAGGCGCGCTATAAGGCTGCTGAGCTGATTAAGAAAGGTCGGTGATTAAAATGACCAGTTTTCTTGTCTCGGTAATCGCTACTATCCTGGTTCTTGGTTTACTGGTGCTGGTACATGAGGCCGGACACTATTTTGCCGGCAGAGCGGTAGGTGTGAAAGTTTATGAGTTTGCTATCGGTTTTGGCCCTATGCTTTTTGGTAAAACCGGACGCAACCAAACTCTATATAGTGTACGGGCTATCCCACTGGGAGGATTTGTTAAATTTGCCGGGATGGATGAGGAAGAAGATACCGATGAAGATGGGGCGCTCAGATACCGGCCGGGGGAAGGCTTTAATGAAAAGAAACCCTGGCAAAAAGGACTGGTAATCCTGGCAGGACCGTTAATGAATTTTGTCTTAACTATCCTGATTCTAGCAGGAATTTTCTTCAAACTGGGTGTACCAGTAATTGAGCCGGTTATCGGTGAAGTGATAAAAAACATGCCTGCCGAAGCTGCAGGACTAAAGCCGGGAGATAGAATTATTGCGGTCAATGGCAAGACCGTAACGGATTGGGAAAAAGTAGTCCAGGAAATCAGAAAGCAGGAACAAGGGCGAGTTTCTCTGGAAATTCTCCGGAATCAGAAGAAGATGCTGATCGAGCTTAGACCCAAAAAGGACCCGGCAACAGGGCAGAGTATGATTGGTATTTCCCCTCAGCCACCAAAAATGAAATCAGTTAACCTCTGGGAAGCAGCCGGTTATGGGGTACTATATACAGGTAAAATTACTTCTACTGTTTTACACTATCTGGCTAACTTGTTTAAGATGCCCGACCCGACGGCAGGGCTGGCTGGTCCGGCTCGTATTAGTATGGAGATAGGCAAGGCTGCTCAGGCAGGTTGGCTGAACTTGCTGCAGCTAGCTGCTTTATTGAGTTTGCAGCTGGGATTATTTAATTTGTTGCCCATTCCGGCTCTTGATGGCAGCCGACTGCTGTTTGTAGGCTGGGAGGGGCTGGTCGGTCGCCGGGTAGACCCCAAACGGGAAAACATCGTTCACCTGGTGGGTTTTGCTCTGTTGCTGGTGTTAATGGTAGTGGTAACTGTAAATGATATTTCCCAGCTGCTGAAATAGGGGGAGTTGTTTTTGGCCAGTAAAAAACAGATTAAGATAGGGAATATATTAATCGGAGGCGGAGCGCCTGTATCTGTTCAGTCCATGACCAATACCGATACCAGGGATGTGGAGACTACCCTGCAGCAGATTGAGGTACTGGCCCGGGAAAAATGTGAAATTATTCGGGTGGCCGTACCTGATGAAGAAGCAGCTCAGGCACTCAAGGAAATCTGCCGCAGGTCTCCCTTGCCGGTGATTGCCGATATTCATTTTGATTATCGCCTGGCCTTAAAGGCTCTGGCCCATGGAGTTGCAGGCCTGCGCATTAATCCTGGCAATATCGGAAGTGAAGATCGGGTAAAAGAAGTTGTGGCAGCTGCCAGGGAGCGAGCAGTACCAATAAGAATCGGGGTTAATGCCGGCTCTCTGGAGAAGGACTTGCTGGAAAAATACGGCCATCCCTGTGCCGAAGCGCTGGTTGAAAGCGCTCTCAGGCATGTAGCATTACTGGAGCGATTTGGCTATGAGGAAATAAAAATTTCCCTGAAAACCTCCCGGGTTCCGGTTTTGCTGGCTGCTTACCGACTGCTGGCACAAAAAGTGCCTTATCCCTTGCATATAGGTGTTACAGAGGCTGGCACCTTGTTCCGTGGTGTGATAAAATCATCAGTAGGTCTGGGAATATTGCTGTCTGAAGGTATAGGTGATACAATGAGGGTCTCCCTGACCGCTGATCCCGTTTATGAGGTGAGAACTGCCTGGCAGATTTTGCAGAGTTTGAATCTGCGTCAGGCTGGCCCGGAGCTGGTTTCCTGTCCCACCTGTGGTCGTTGCCAGGTGAATTTAATTAAGCTGGCAGAAGAGGTTGATCAGATTCTTTACCAGATAGACCGGCCCCTGAAAGTAGCTGTTATGGGTTGTGCAGTTAACGGTCCCGGCGAAGCCAGGGAAGCTGATATTGGCATTGCCGGGGGCAAAGGAGCCGGATTATTATTCAAAAAGGGACAGGTTATCCGCAAGGTGCCGGAAGAACAGTTATTATCAGCTTTGTTAGAAGAAATAAGGAGGTTGGATTAGTTGAGAGCATCCCAGTTATTAGCACCCACTTTGAGAGAGACTCCGGCTGAAGCCGAAGTTATCAGTCATCAGCTGCTGCTCAGAGCGGGATTTATCCGCAAAGCTGCCGCTGGTGTTTATACATATTTGCCTCTGGCACAGCGGGTTTTGCATAAGATAATGCAAATCGTCCGCGAAGAAATGAATCGGGCCGGGGGCCAGGAAATTACCATGCCCATCATCCAGCCTGCAGAGCTCTGGCTGGAATCAGGGCGCTGGCATGTTTATGGTGACGAGCTCTTCCGTTTAAAAGACAGGCACGGTCGCGAATTCGCCCTTGGACCAACCCATGAAGAAATCATTACTGACCTGGTGCGCAATGAAGTGCATTCCTATAAACAGCTGCCCCTGTTGCTCTATCAGATTGCCAACAAATACCGGGATGAACGCCGGCCACGGTTTGGACTGATGCGAGGGCGCGAGTTTATCATGAAGGATCTTTATTCCTTTGATAAAGATGAAGTAGGCATGCAAATCAGCTATCAAAAAATGTATGATGCCTACACCCGGATTTTTACCAGGCTGGGCCTCAAATTCAGGCCAGTAGAGGCCGATGCAGGTGCCATTGGGGGCAGCAGTACCCATGAGTTTATGGTAATTGCTGATGCGGGTGAAGCTACCATTGTGTACTGTGATACCTGTACCTATGCTGCCAATGTGGAAAAGGCTGAGTCCAGATTGATTGCCAGGGGAAAACAGGAAGCCCAGCCTTTAGAGAAAATCGCCACTCCAGAACAAAAGACCATTGATGAGGTAGCGGCCTTTCTGGGAATAGCTCCTGAACAGACTATTAAAACCCTGATCTATCATACTGAAAAAGGTCTGGTAGCTGCTGTGCTGCGAGGAGACAGACAGGTTAATGAAATCAAGCTGCAAAACCTGGTTGATACTTTGCAATTGCATCTGGCCAGTGATGAAGAAGTAGTAGAAAAGATCGGTGTAGCTCCTGGTTCAATCGGACCGGTGGGTCTAAAAGGCAAGGTATGGCAGGTCATTGCGGACCCGGAAGTAGTCCAGCAGAACAACCTGGTTTGTGGAGCCAATGAAGACGGCTATCACTTAAAAAACGTTAATTATGACCGGGATTATGCAGTTGACCTGGTTGCAGATATAAGGATGGTTGAGGCAGGAGAACATTGCCCGCGCTGTGAAGAAGGCAAATTGCTGACAGCAAAAGGTATTGAAGTTGGACAAGTATTCCAGTTAGGGACAAAATACAGTAAAGCTCTGAATGCTGTTTTTCTGGATGAAAATGGCAAACAAAAAGAAATGGTAATGGGTTGCTATGGTATCGGTATTACCAGGACAATGGCAGCTGCTATTGAACAAAACCATGACGAAAATGGGATCATCTGGCCGTTGGCCATAGCTCCCTATCATGTGGTGGTTATACCTGTATCCGAGAAAGATCAGCAACAGCGGGAAGCAGCGGAAAAAATCTATAGTCAGTTAACTCAGCTGGGGATTGAAACTGTAATTGATGATAGGGTTGAAAGGGCCGGCGTCAAGTTCAAGGATGCAGACCTGATTGGTTACCCCTATCGCCTTACTGTAGGCAAAACCCTGGCCGAGGGTAAAGTAGAGCTCAAGGAACGGAGAACAGGTAACACCCGGGTACTCGATGTAGAGGCAGCTGCACAGGTGATTGCTAATCTGGTCAAAGAAGAATTAGCCAGATACTAACTTGTGGAGGTTGTACCATGGGATGCTCTGCCATAATCCCGGCTTATAATGAAGCAAAAACTATCGCGCCAGTGGTGAAAACAACCAGGAATCATGCTCTGGTAGATGAAGTGATCGTTGTTTGCGATGGCTGTCAGGACCAAACCGCCATCCTTGCTGAGCAAGCAGGAGCAAAAGTGATCGAACTACCTTACAATCAAGGCAAGGGAGCAGCTCTGCTAGTTGGCGCCAGAGCTGCTCTTCATTCCGTTCTGCTGTTTCTTGATGCTGATCTGATCGGTCTTAGAGATGAACATATCACCAATCTTTTGAATCCAATTCTAAATGGACAAGCTGAAATGACAGTAGGTATATTTAGCGGGGGTAGGTTAACCACTGACCTGGCGCAAAAAATTACCCCCAGTTTGTCCGGACAAAGGGCCCTTTTACGGGACTTAATTACCCCCTATGATGAACTGGCCAGCACCCGCTACGGGGTAGAAGTTTTTATTAACAGTCTGGCCCGGGAGAAAGGTTGGAAAGTGCTGGAGGTAGAACTTTTTGATCTTACCCATCGAATGAAAGAAGAAAAGTTTGGCCTGGTTAAAGGGATGCAGGCCAGAATGAAAATGTACTGGGAAATTGCTAAATCCTTAACAGGGTGGTAATTACTATGCGCAGAATAGATTTCGGGCAACTGGCAGAGGAATTGCGCCTTTCTCCGGAAAGCTGTGCGCTGCTGGCAGAAGCAGAGATAATCAAAGTGGAAATCAGCCAGAAACAGGGTTTGTGGCTGGTTCACTTGAAAATCGGCGGGCTTCTGCCTCTGGAGGAATTAAACATACTGGAACAGGGGCTGGGGAATAAACTGATTCTGCCCGCTAAACTGAAGCTATTGTTATATTGTCCAGCCTCGGATTTGAGCCAGCAGTCAGTCCAGTTAAAGTCTTATCTGCTTGAGGCTGTAGGCGAAAAATCAGAAGTTTGCCGCAAGTGGCTGGAAATGTCGGAACTGGAAATTGAGGCCGGACGTATTCTGATTTCAATGCCTAACCTGCTGGGAGTTCAGGTATTAAAGGACAAGAAGATTCCCGAACTAATCAGGGAATATTGCCTGAAACATTTTGAGTTTAGTCCGGAGGTGCTTCTGGATATCGGCCACCAGCCGAGCTTAGAGGAAGACCTGCCGGATGTGCAGACCATTTTGACTCAAAGGATTGAAGCAATAGCAAAAGAGGAAAAAACTGATAAGGAGCAGGAAAATAAAGAGCAAAGAAAAGAAGAGAAGGAAAGTCCTGTTCTAAAAGGCAAGCCTATTACCGCTACTCCTGTCCTGATTAAGGACGTTCTGGAAGAAGAACGGAATGTGGTTATCCAGGGGCAAATCTTCAATATTGAACGCAAGGAATTAAAATCCGGTCGGACTGTGACAACTTTTGCCATATCAGATCTTACCGATTCCATTCTGGTCAAGTTTTTCAGCGAGAAAAAGGATGAGGAACAGGAGAATTCCTGGCTAAAAGAAGGTAAATGGCTGAAAGTACGGGGACCAGTGCAATATGACCCTTTTTGCCGGGAACTGGTGGTAATGGCCTATGATATTAACATTGCCGAAGGGATACCTGAACGACAGGACCAGGCGACTGAAAAAAGGATTGAGCTCCATGCCCATACCAAGATGAGTGCGATGGATGGAGTGGCCAGTGCTGCGGATTTGGTTAAAACCGCTGCCCGGTGGGGACATGCGGCAATAGCCATTACCGATCATGGCGTAGTACAGGCTTTCCCGGAAGCGGCTGAAGCTGCGGGGAAGTATGGCATTAAAGTTATCTATGGCCTGGAAGGTTATTTAATCGATGATGGTCAGCCGATTCTGATCGGTGAAGTTAATGGACCAATTGCCGAATCGGATTATGTTATTTTTGACCTGGAAACAACAGGACTTAGTCCCTTAACCAATGATATTATTGAAATCGGTGCCGTAAAAATAAGGGCTGGACAAATTCAAGACAGATTCCACTGTTTTCTCAAGCCATCCCGGCCAATTAGTGAAGAAATTAGCCAATTAACAGGTATTACTAATGAAATGCTTGCTGAGGCTCTGGAGCCAGAACAAGGGTTGCAGGATTTTCTTAACTTCATTCGAGGGGCTGTTCTGGTGGCTCACAATGCCACTTTTGATGCTGGTTTTATCCGGGTGAAAATTGAACAGTATTTCAGCGAAAAATTGACTAACCCCCTCCTGGATACTTTATCGCTAGCTCGCTGCTTACTGACAATGAAAAATTATAAACTAGATCAGCTGGCCCGTCACTTTGAAGTAGACCTGGAACAGCATCATCGTGCCGATTGTGATGCTGAGGCTACTGCCCTGATTTTTCTTAAACTGCTGGAACTGGTAAGGGAAAAAGGCATAAATGAGATTCAGGAAATTAACAGTTTGATTAAAAACATCAATCTGGATAGTCTGAAATCTTACCATATTATTTTACTGGCCAAAAATAAGACTGGTCTCAAAAATCTGTACAAACTGGTTACCTTGTCCCACCTGCACTATTATCATCGTCATCCCCGCATTCCCAAAAGTCAGCTGATAAAACATCGTGAAGGCTTGATCATCGGCTCTGCCTGTGAAGCTGGAGAGCTTTACAGGGCTTTGCTCGACGGGACCAGTCAGGAAAAATTGGAAGAAATCGCCACATTTTATGATTACCTGGAGATTCAGCCCCTTGGCAACAATCAATTTTTATTGAAAGAAAATGCCGTCAAGAATTTAGAAGAGTTACAACGGCTGAACCAGGAAATTGTCAGGCTGGGGGAAAAGCTGCAGATTCCCGTTGTAGCTACTGGTGATGTGCATTTCCTCAATCCTGAGGATGAAGTTTATCGGCGAATATTAATGGCAGGCAAGGGCTTTACCGATGCTGATGACCAGGCACCACTCTATTTTAAAACTACCGAGGAGATGCTAGAGGAATTTGCCTATCTCGGGGAAGAGAAGGCGCGGGAAGTGGTAATTGAAAACCCGCAGAAAATAGCGGAATCGGTAGAAGTCTTTAAACCCATTCCGGATGAGTTTTATCCTCCCGTTCTAGAAGGTGCGGAGGAGCAAATTATCAACATGACGTATGAGACGGCAAAAAGAATTTATGGTGACCCCCTGCCGGAAATAGTACAGGCCAGGATAGATAAAGAACTGAATTCTATTATCAATAATGGTTTTGCGGTCTTATACTTAATTGCTCATAAACTGGTAAGAAAGTCCAATGATGATGGCTATCTGGTCGGTTCCCGGGGTTCTGTCGGTTCTTCCTTTGTGGCGACCATGACCGGGATTACGGAGGTTAACCCTTTACCCCCTCATTATGTTTGTCCGCAGTGTAAGAAAAGCGAATTTATCCTGGACGGGTCGGTAGGCTCTGGTGCGGACATGCCTGATAAGAACTGTCCTGACTGCGGTTGTAAATACAAAAAAGATGGCCATGATATACCCTTTGAAGTATTCCTGGGTTTCAAAGGCGACAAGGTACCTGATATTGATTTAAACTTTTCGGGTGAGTATCAGCCCCGGGCCCATAAATATACTGAGGAATTGTTCGGCCAGGGAAATGTCTTCCGTGCTGGTACTATCGGTACCATTGCCGAAAAAACCGCTTTCGGGTTTGTGAAAAAGTATTTTGAGGAACGCAGGATTCCCAAACGCAATCCAGAGCTGCTCCGCCTGGTCAAGGGCTGTACCGGTGTAAAGCGGACAACAGGCCAGCATCCAGGAGGGGTCATGGTAGTACCGCGGGATTGTGATGTTCACGATTTTACTCCTTTGCAGTATCCGGCCGATGATAAAAAATCCGGGGTGATTACCACTCATTTTGATTACCATTCCATCAGCAGCCGTCTGGTTAAACTGGATATTCTCGGACATGATGACCCGACGGTAATAAAAATGCTGGAGGATTTGACCGGAGTGGATGCCAAAACCATACCCCTGGATGAACCGAAAGTATTATCCCTTTTTTCCAGTACGGAGGCACTGGGGGTGACACCGGAACAAATTCGGAGTAATGTGGGCACTTACGGTATACCTGAATTCGGGACTAAATTTGTAAGACAGATGCTGGAAGATACCAAACCCAAAACTTTTTCAGAACTTGTGCGAATTTCCGGTTTTTCTCACGGAACCGATGTCTGGTTAAATAACGCCCAGGACTTAATCAAAAATGGCATCTGTCAGCTGGGAGAGGCCATTTCGGCCCGGGATGATATTATGATCTATCTGATCTATAAAGGACTGGAACCCAGCCGAGCTTTTAAAATTATGGAGGGCGTACGGAAAGGTAAAGGGGTAAAACCGGAAGATGAAGAAGAAATGCGCAAGCATAATGTGCCGGAGTGGTATATAGAATCCTGTAAGAAAATAAAATACATGTTCCCCAAGGCCCATGCGGTAGCCTATGTCATGATGGCGTTCCGGATAGCCTACTTTAAAGTCTATTATCCTGAAGCCTTTTACTCTACCTATTTCACCGTACGTGCCGATGAATTCGATGCGGAGCTCATTTGTCAGGGACCAGAGGTTGTACGTAAGACCATTGAAGAGATCGAGGCCAAAGGCTCTGACGCTACGCAGAAAGAAAAAAACCTGCAGACCATCTTAGAACTGGCTCTGGAAATGTATATGCGTGGAATCAAAATGCGCCGGATCAGCCTGGAAGAATCGGAGGCCAAGAAATTCATCATCACCCCGGAAGGATTACTGCCGCCTTTTGCTGGTTTACAGGGAGTAGGTGAAGCTGCAGCCCAGAATATTGTGGAGGCGCGGCGAGAAGCCCCCTTTGTGTCCATTGAGGATTTGCGGACCAGGGCCCGCCTGACCAAAACCGTCATCGAGGTGTTAGACCGGCATGGTTGTTTAAGAGGTTTGCCGGCTACCAGTCAGTTGCAGCTTTTTACTATGGCTTAAGATTAAAGGATGGGAGGTTAAAGTATGGAGAGAGAGTGGCGTTTTATTGACCAAAAAGGGAGGGAAATTTGGCTCCGCCCTGCCCGGCCGGAAGATGCTGAAGGGATTCTCAGCAGTATAGCTTCAGTTGCCAGGGAGCGCAGTTTTATCCTCACCGAAAATGTGGGACGAACAGTGGAAGAAGAAGCTAAATATATCGCTAACCTGGATACTCAGCACAATCTTTTGCTGGTCGCTTTGCATGAAGATAAGGTTATCGGCGGTTTGGGAGCGTCCCAGGCAGGGGGAGGCAAGTATCCCAAACTGCAGCATGTGCTGGAAATAGGCCTGCATTTGGTTAAGGATTATCGGGAGGCCGGGATTGGCAGTCAAATGCTGGCTTATGCAATCGAATGGGCCAAAGAGAAAGGCTTCGGCAAACTAACAGCCCAGATTTTTACCACCAACCGTCGCTCAATCCATCTCTTTGAAAAACACGGTTTCCAGGAAGAAGGCAGAAGGAAAAGACAATATCGAATTGGCTCGGAGTATATTGATGAAGTAATGATGGGGTTGCTATTATAGTTGTACTATGGTATAATTGTTATAGTATCCCATGAATGGAGCGGATAAAGAGTGGGTCCATACCCACTCTTTCCTTTTGCAGAGATGGAATGGCTATTAAAGGATAGAGCCTGGGAAATAATAACCAGTGGAAATATTTGTTGAAGAGGTGAAAAAAATTGAATAAGAAAGAGGTTTGCCAGAAGGTACTCACATGGGCGCAGGAAATTGCGGAACCCCTGGGAATTGAAGTTGTTGATGTGGAACTAGAAAAAGAACATGGTGAATGGTATTTGCGCATTTTTATTGATAAACCGGAAGGCATCAATATCGATGATTGTGAAATGATTTCCAGGCAAATTGATCCTGTTCTGGATAATCACGATCCGATACCCTTCCCATATCATCTGGAAGTATCTTCTTTAGGATTGGACCGGCCCCTGAAAAACGACCAGGATTTGGCCCGGTCTTTGGGTAAGAAAGTCAGAATCAGTTTGTTTGCCCCTTTTGAAGGGAAAAAAGAGTGGATAGGTACTCTACGGGCTTTTTCTAAAGAAAGAGTGGTTATTGGGATAGGAGAAGAGATGCTGGAAACCAGCATCCCACGTAATCAAATAGCCAAAATTAAATTAGAAATAGATTTTTAAGGAGGAAGGCACAGGCAATGAGTGGTGAACTACTGGAAGCACTGGTTGATTTGATGCGGGAAAAGGGACTGGACAAGGAAGTAATTATCGAAGCACTGGAAGCAGCTCTGGTTTCAGCCTACAAAAAGAACTTTGGTACCGGAGACAATGTCAGGGTGGATATTAACCGGGATACGCTGGAACTTAAAGTCTTTGCCAGAAAAACTGTAGTAGAAGAAGTGGCTGACCAAACCCAGGAAATCAGCCTGACCGAGGCCAGAAAAATTAACCCCCGTTATGACCTGGGCGATGTGGTGGAACTGGAAGTAACTCCCCGTAACTTTGGTCGGATTGCGGCCCAGAATGCCAAGCAGGTGGTAATCCAGAAGCTGCGGGAAGCTGAAAGAGGTCTGATTTATGAGGAATTTGCCAATCGGGAAGGGGACATTGTTACCGGGATTGTACAGCGCATCGAACGGGATAATGTTATCATCGATCTGGGCAAAACCGAAGCCTTGCTCTCCAAAAGTGAGCAAATGCCTACGGAAGAATACCATTCCGGGGACAGGATTAAAACCTATGTGGTTGAGGTCAAGCGTACCAATAAAGGCCCTCAGGTCTATGTTTCCCGTACCCATCCGGGGCTGATGAAACGCCTGTTTGAGCTGGAGGTACCTGAAATTCGGGAAGGAATTGTGGAAATCAAGGCGGTGGCCCGGGAAGCAGGATACCGTTCCAAGATTGCCGTCCATTCCAGAGATGAAAATGTTGATCCGGTGGGAGCATGTGTTGGTCAAAAAGGGGCCCGGGTGCAGATGGTGGTAAATGAATTGAAGGGCGAAAAAATTGATATTATCCCCTGGCATCCAGACCCGGCAGTGTTTGTGGCTGCTGCCCTGAGCCCTGCCAAAGTGGTTAAAGTAGAAATAAGGGATATGGAGAAAATGGCCAGAGTAATTGTGCCGGATTACCAGCTTTCTCTGGCTATTGGTAAAGAAGGACAAAATGCGCGTTTAGCAGCGAAATTAACAGGCTGGAAAATCGATATCAAGAGTGAGAGTCAAGCTGCCGAACTGGAGTGAGGCTGATGAAGGTAAAAAAGATTCCGGAAAGAAAATGCGTAGGCTGTCAGGAGATGAAGCCTAAAAAAGAACTGGTACGGATAGTACGGACTCCAGAAGGAGAGGTGCTGGTCGACTCGACTGGGAAAAAGAATGGGCGTGGGGCTTATATCTGTCCCAATTTGGAATGTTTAAAAAAAGCAGTCAAAGGCAAGCGGTTGGACAGAGCCCTGTCGGTTACCATTCCTCCTGAACTAATCAGTCAACTGGAACAGGAGTTGGCGGCATGCGAAACAGATGGTTAGGTCTCTTAGGGCTGGGGCAACGTTCAGGGAAAGTGGTATCGGGCGAAGCGGCTGTTGAGGCCATGTTGAAAAAAGGCAAAGGAGAATTACTGGTTCTGGCAGGAGATTTAAATAGTAAACGGATAAATGTTTATCAACACTGGGCTAAGTCCCTGGGTATAAAGAGCGTAATTGCCGGAACGAAAACGGAACTGGGCATAGCACTGGGCAAATCTCCCAGAGCCGTGGTACTGATTCTTGATGCCGAACTGGCAAAAGCCGTATATGAAAATCTGGTCTAAAAGCATAACTTCTGGGGGTGAATTCATGGGTAAAATCAGGGTGCATGAGCTGGCAAAGGAACTGGGGATAGAAAGTAAAAATATGATCAGCTGGCTAAAAAACCATGGAATAGAGGTAAAAAATCACATGAGCACAATTGAAGATGATGTAGCAGAAATGCTACGGGCAAAAGCAAAAGGTCAAAAAGAGAAAAAAGAGGAGAAATCCGTGCCTAAGCAGCAGACAGCCAAAAAACAGCAGACAGAAACTACCACACAACAACAGCAACCGAAACAGCAACAGCACCGGCCTCAGGGTCAACAGCACCGGCATAACAGACCTGGAAACAGACCAGTACCGCAAGGTGAAAGGCGTGATCGGCAGCGGGAGCAGAATCGGGACAGAAAACCGGGTCAGGCCCCTGCCGCAGCGGCTAATCAGCCCCAATTCCGTAAGGACGACCAGCGCCGTCCGCGACCCCAGGCCGCTGCTAGTATACCTCCGGTAATACCACCGGAAAAGGAGCAGCCGCGGGAAAAGGTAAAACCGTTGGAAAAAGAGGAAAAGAACATTATCGAATTACGCCGGGAACGGGAAGAACAAAAATTGCTGGAGAAGCAAAAAACCCGCGGTAAAGCCAAAAAAGGAAACAAACAGCAAAGGGCGAGCAATGAAAATCAGGAAGTTATTGGGCCTATCATTATGGGAGCTTCCATTTCTGTACAGGAGCTGGCTAATCGTTTAAAGAAACCAGCCGCTGAATTGATTAAAAAGTTAATCGGCCTGGGCATTATGGCTACCATCAACCAGGAAATCGACGCAGAAGTCGCTGAAATTATCTGCGCTGATTACGGGGTGGAAGTTCAGGTCAAAATCGAGGACCCGGAAAAAGAAATTCTGGAGCTGTTGGAGCAGGAAGATAGTCCTGAGGATCTGGTAGCCCGTCCTTGTGTGGTTACGGTAATGGGGCATGTTGACCATGGGAAAACTTCCTTGCTCGACGCTATCCGTCAGACTAATGTTACTGCTTCAGAAGCTGGTGGAATTACCCAGCATATTGGCGCTTATCAAGTCGAGCACAATGGGCAGAAAATTACCTTCCTGGATACTCCCGGTCACGAAGCTTTTACAGCAATGCGAGCCCGGGGGGCAAAGGTTACTGATATCGCTATCCTGGTGGTAGCGGCTGATGATGGGGTAATGCCCCAGACTGTTGAGGCTATCAACCACGCAAAAGCTGCCAATGTACCGATCATAGTTGCCATTAACAAAATGGATAAACCAGGAGCTAACCCTGATCGGGTAAAACAGGAACTGACTGAACACGGTCTGCTGCCGGAAGAATGGGGCGGAGATACCATTTGTGTAAATGTTTCTGCCAAAACCAAGCAAGGAATTAGTGACTTGCTGGAAATGATTCTGCTGGTGGCTGAAATGCTGGAGCTGAAAGCTAATCCCAAACGCCTGGCCAAAGGTACAGTGATTGAGGCTAAACTGGATAAAGGCCGCGGACCGGTGGCTACTGTGCTGGTGCAAAATGGTACCCTGCAAATTGGTGATGCCATCGTTGCCGGTACTGCCTTTGGTAGGGTCAGAGCCATGACCGATGATAAGGGAAGACAGGTCAAGAAAGCACCACCCTCGATGCCGGTTGAGGTCCTGGGGTTGTCAGAAGTACCAGAAGCTGGGGATGTTTTCTATGCTTTTGATGATGAGAAAAAGGCCAAGCAACTGGTGCAAATCAGGCTGGATCGCAAGCGGGAAGAGGAACTGAAGGCTAACAGCAAGGTTAGTCTGGAGGACCTCTTTGCCCGTATTAAAGAAGGGGAAATCAAGGAACTAAATGTCATTGTTAAAGCGGATGTGCAAGGTTCAGTAGAGGCCTTGAAGCAGTCCCTGGAAAATCTGAGCAATGATGAAGTAAGAGTTAAACCCATTCACGGCGGGGTTGGAGCTATAACTGAAACCGATATTATGCTGGCTTCAGCCTCTAATGCTATTATAATTGGCTTTAATGTCCGGCCGGACAGCAATGCCCGTAAGGCGGCTGAAAAGGAAAAAATCGATATCAGACTGTATCGGGTTATCTATGATGCTATCGAAGATGTAAAAGCCGCTATGAGTGGCTTGCTGGAGCCGGAAATCAAGGAAGTAGTCCTGGGGCGGGCGGAAGTGCGTCAGACTTTCAAGGCCTCCAAAATCGGTACCATCGCAGGTTGCTATGTGCTGGAAGGCAAAATTACCCGGGATAGCCATTTACGGTTAATCCGCAATGGAATCGTCGTGCACGAGGGTAAACTGGAATCTCTCAAGCGGTTTAAAGATGATGTACGTGAAGTTAACCAGGGATATGAGTGCGGTTTGACCATTGAAAAGTATAATGATATCAAAGAAGGAGATATTCTTGAGTTCTTTACCTTTGAAAAAATAAAAAGAGAAATTTAGGGCAGGTGAACTAAAATGGGAGGTCACAGACCGCAACGTGTAGCTGAAGAAATTAAAAAGGAACTGGCTAAAATCCTGCGCGAAGATGTTAAAGAAGAAGTTTTACGACTGGTCACTGTTACAGCGGTCAATGTCTCTTCTGACCTGCGGTATGTCAAAATTTATTTCACCCTGCTGGGTGGCAAGGGTGATAAAGGAGCAGTTGCTGAGCTGCTGGAAAAGTCCAGCGGCTGGCTCAGAGGGGAGCTGGGTCGACGCCTGCGTCTGCGGTTTGCTCCGGAACTGCAATTCGTCTATGATGAGTCGATAGAGCATGGTGCCAGGATAATGGAGCTTTTAAACAAGGTGAACCAGAATGAAGAATCAAGAGATTAAAAATTTCCTGGCTAAGCTACAAGAGCTGGATGATTTTGCTATCATCGGCCATATCAATCCTGATGGTGATACTATCGGTTCTGCTCTGGCCCTGGCCTTTATGCTGGAGAGTCTGGGGAAAAAGGTTGAACTCTGGAATCTGGACCCAGTACCGGAGCTTTATCATTTCCTGCCGGGGGTGCAACGTTTCTCTTGCCCCCAGGCAGGAGACTGGCAGGGGAAAAACCTGATCTTTGTCGACTGTTCTGAACCGAAACGCTGTGGGGATGAAATTTTGCCTTATTACCGTCAGGCTAGCACCCTCTTCAATATTGACCATCATATCAGTAACAAATTTTTTGCTGATTTTAACCTGGTAGTTCCTGAACGGGCTGCTTCCGGTGAAATCATATATGAGCTGGTGAAAATGTCTGGGGTGCCATTATCAAGGGAAATAGCCACCTGTCTGTATGTTACCATTGTGACCGATACCGGTTCTTTTCGTTTTCCTAATACCACCGCCAGCACTTTCCGGATTGCAGCAGAATTGAAAGAGGCCGGCGCCGATACTGAAACAATCAATCACCAGATCTATGAAGAAATACCGCCAGAAACCCTGGCGGTGCTGGGGTATGCCTTTGCCCACTTTCAATATTCACCCCAGCGCAAAGTCTGCTGGCTGGTACTGGATAAGCAAACTTTGACCCGTTTACAGGCCCGGGATGAGCATCTGGAAGGTATAGTTAATTATGCCAAAGCCCAGAAGGGCGTAGAGGTTGGGATTCTGCTCAGAGAAGCTGAGCCAGATCTAGTTAAGGTCAGCTTCCGCTCCAAGAAGGCTGTTGATGTCAATGCGCTGGCCCAGATATTTGGGGGAGGCGGCCATCAGAGAGCCGCTGGCTGTCGTTACCGTGGTCCCTTAACAGAGGCTGAACAGAAAATAATTGAACAGGCCATATTAATAACTGAGGGCGCGGGGGCATAAATATGCATTTTGGTTTTCTTAATGTACTAAAACCAGCTGGACTAACATCTCAACAAGTAGTACAAAGGGTTAAGAAAAAAACCGGCAAAATAAAAATCGGCCATACTGGTACCTTGGACCCGCTGGCAACGGGGGTACTTCCTCTATGTTTAGGACCGGCTACCCGATTGGCTGAGTATGTGAGCAACATGGGTAAAAAATACCGGGCCCAGCTGCAACTGGGGATTGAGACCGATACTTATGACCGGGAAGGCAGTGTGATAGCCGAAACCACGGCCAGTCACATTACCGGGGAGATGATTGTATTAGCTTTACAAACGTTCGAAGGCCAAATAATGCAGGTACCTCCTATGTTCTCTGCTATTAAAAGGCAGGGTAAGCCCTTATATGAGCTGGCCCGGCAGGGAATTGTAGTGGAACGGGAGGCTCGTCCTGTCGAGATCTATCAGATAAAACTTGCAAAAATAGAACAGCTGGGCAGTGACCACCCATTAGTAGAAATAGAGGTCCATTGTTCAAAAGGAACATATATCAGGAGCCTGGTGCACGACCTGGGGCAGAAACTGGGAACAGGGGCAGTCATGACAGCACTGGAACGGACAGAAGTCGGGATTTTTAACCTGAAGAATGGCTTAGCACTGGAAGAGTTAGAAGAGATGGACGGAGACCAAATAAAGGATTATCTTTTTTCTGTTGAGCAGGTTTTTCCGGATTGGCCGGTAGTTATTGTTTCCGCAGAAGAAGCAAGAAAAGTGGAAAACGGGAACAGGATCAATTTGCCTTATACTAAAACATTTCCAGACCAGGCGGAAAGAATCTTGCTGTGCAATCAACAGGGCAGGCTATTAGCTGTGGCCAAAAGCATAGAGAATGGTCATCTGCAACCTGTGATTGTTTTCCGGGAGGGGTAAGGAATGTTGATATTAAGAGACCTGTCTGATCTTGGGCGGGACCTGAGAGGAAGGCTGGTTCTGGCTCTGGGGAATTTTGACGGGGTACACCGCGGCCATCAAGCTTTGTTGATGAAAACTTTACAACTGGCGGCACAGCTGGACGCTATTCCGGGTGTCATGACCTTCGATCCCCATCCCTTGCAATTACTTGCCCCTCAAAAATTACCTCCTATGATTCTCGATCAGAAGGCAAAACTCCAATTGTTGGCCAGTAAAGGGATAGAAGTCGTTCTGGTGGTGCCCTTTACCCGGATTTTTGCTGAACTTTTGCCCCGGGCTTTTTTTACAGAAGTGTTACTGGAACAAGTAGGAGTTAGGGGTCTGGTGGTAGGGTATAATTATACCTTTGGCCAGGGCGGAAAAGGTACTGCAGAAACTTTGCAGGAACTGGGGAATGTCTATAATGTACCGGTAGAAATAGTGCCTCCTGTAACTGTTGACGGGCAGCGGGTAAGCAGTTCCCTGATTCGTCACTATATCCAGCAGGGCAATATGGAAGCAGCGGCAACCTGTTTGGGCTATTATCCCTATCTTGCCGGTGAAGTAAAGCATGGTGATGCGCGGGGGAGGGAACTAGGGTTTCCTACTGCTAATGTAGCAGTTGACAGGAAACTGGTCATTCCGGCGCAAGGAGTTTATGCTGTCAAAGTTAGGTGGCAGGAACAGCAGTGGCCGGGAGTAGCCAATCTAGGACATAGGCCTACTTTTTATGAGCAAGGCCAGCTGGGTTTGGAAGTTTTTATTTTAAATGATAATGTGCCCGAGCTTTATGGCGAGACTATCGAAGTGGAATTTCTTAAAAAATTAAGGGATGAAAAAAAATTTACCAGTGTGGCAGAATTGAAAGAGCAAATAAAGCTGGATATTGCCAAAGCTAGAGGCCTTTTTTACTCACCTTGCATATAATCTAAGCAGAATACTTTACAAAGCGGGGCCGATATGGTATATTTTATAAGTGTCCTGCTTGACTCAGGGTGAGTAAAGGTGAATGTGATTATCAGCGATCATGCCCGGAGGCGCTTGCAGGAAGAGAGACAGCAACTGATTCGGGTTGAAGATGTTCTGGCAGCAGCCAGCAGTATTCCTGGACGGATTCAGGTTGCCACCAGATTTAGAAATTTTCTTGCTGGTTCAGGAAGATGGTTTGATGTTGTTGTTAAAGACAGTGATAATTTGCGGATAGTGATCACTGTCATTGGAAAATGAGTTAACAAAGGAATCCCTTTGTTATAAAGAACCACTGGCTCGGAGGGAGGAGGCTCCGCCCTTCTTCTTGGCTTGTGGGGATATTAGGAATAGGAGGTGAAAACCATGGCACTCACTACAGAACAGAAGCAAGCTATTATCGCCAAGTACAAACTGCATGACATGGACACTGGTTCTCCTGAAGTGCAGATTGCTATCCTGACCGAGAGAATCAATTACCTGACTGAACACCTGAAGGTTCATAAGAAGGACCATCATTCTCGTCGGGGTCTGCTCAAAATGGTAGGCCAGAGAAGAGGCTTGCTCAACTATTTGAAGGAAAAGGATTTCAATCGTTACCGTAATATTGTTGAGCAACTGGGTCTGAGAAGATAGACAATAAGCGGGGTATAGACCCCGCTTGTTTTATATCAATCATTTTGTATGATGGGAAAATAATGTATTTTTTGCTAGATAAGCAGGAAATACTATAGGTAATGTGGAAATAATTATAGGTTATTCTTAAATGGCGAAATTGAGAGGAGGAAAATATAGCAATGGAACGAACCTTCCAGTTAGAGGTAGGCGGCAGGACCATGTCTTTTTTGACCGGGAAACTGGCAAAACAGGCCAATGGTGCTGTGATGGCAGCATATGGCGATACTCGGGTCCTGGTTACGGCTACCTGTTCCAAGGAACCCCGGGAAGGGATTGATTTCTTTCCTTTGACAGTAGATTATGAAGAAAGATTATATGCCGCTGGTAAGATCCCAGGCGGTTTCATCAAACGGGAAGGCAGGCCGGGGGAAAAAGCCATTCTGGCTGCCCGTTTGATTGACAGACCCATACGTCCCTTATTTCCTGAAGGTTTTCGCAATGATGTACATATAGTAGCTACTGTAATGTCCGTTGACCAGGATCATGACCCGCGGGTTGTGGCTTTGTGTGGTGCATCCGTTGCTCTAACCATTTCTGACATACCTTTTAACGGACCTATTGGGGCTGTTATCGTTGGCCGCGTTGATGGGAAGCTTATCATTAATCCTAATCTAGAACAATCTGAAAAGAGCGACATGCACATCGTCGTAGCGGGAACCAAAGATGCAGTAATGATGGTGGAAGCTGCTGCCAATGAGGTTCCGGAAGATGAAATACTGGAAGCCATCATGTTTGCCCATGAAGAAATCAAGAAGATAGTAGAATTTCAGATTCAGGTTCAAACTGAACTGGCAGTGGTTAAACGGGAAATTCCATTGGCCCAGCCAGATCCTGAAATGGACCAGGCAGTCAGGGCATTTATTGCCGAAAAGATCAACCAGGCAGTGCGAATTTTTGACAAACAGCAACGGCAGGATACATTAGAAGAACTGAGGAAAAAAGTGCTAGAACATTTCCAGGAACAATATCCGGAACGGGAAAAAGAGCTGGAAAAAGTATTTCATAACATCTTGAAAGAAACTGTACGGCAGATGATTATCACTGAAGGAATCCGTCCTGATGGCCGGAAACTGGATGAAATTCGTCCTATCTGGTGTGAAGTCGGAGTTTTGCCTAGAACCCATGGTTCTGCTATCTTTACCAGAGGACAGACCCAGGTACTGACCGTTACTACTCTGGGGGCGATTGGGGATGAACAGATTCTGGATGACCTGGGAGTAGACGAATCAAAACGCTATATGCATCATTACAATTTTCCTCCTTATAGCACAGGAGAAGCCAGACCGCTCCGGGCTCCATCCCGACGGGAAATCGGTCACGGCGCTCTGGCAGAAAGAGCTCTCGAACCTATGATACCTGATGAAAAGGTCTTCCCCTATACTATCCGCCTGGTTTCCGAAGTCCTGGAATCCAATGGTTCCAGTTCTATGGCCAGCGTTTGCGGCAGCACCTTGTCCTTAATGGATGCCGGTGTACCTATCAAGCGCCCCGTTTCCGGTGTAGCTATGGGTCTGGTTAAGGAAGGAGATATTGTCCGGGTCCTGACCGATATCCAGGGTATGGAAGACGCTCTGGGGGATATGGATTTCAAAGTTGCAGGTACTGAAATCGGGGTAACAGCCATTCAAATGGATATCAAGATCGCTGGGATTGACCGGCAGATCCTCAAGATGGCTCTGGAACAGGCCCGACAGGGACGGCTGTATATTCTTCAGAAGATGCTGGAGACTTTACCGGCACCCCGTAAGGAGTTGTCACCATGGGCTCCGCGCCTGATTTTCCTGACCATTCATCCGGATAAAATCAGGACGGTGATTGGCCCTGGTGGTAAAACCATCAAGAAAATCATTGATGAAACCGGAGTAAAGATTGATATTGAAGATGATGGCCGAGTCTTCATATATGCAATTGACCAATCTGCTGGTAGAAAAGCACAGGAAATGATCGAGGAACTCACCGAGGAGGTGGAAGTAGGCAAAACTTATCTCGGTAAAGTAGTTCGGATTGTAGAATTTGGCGCCTTTGTCGAAGTTCTGCCCGGTAAGGAAGGCTTAGTGCATATCAGTCAGCTTTCCGAACAGAGAGTCAATAAAGTAGAAGATGTAGTCAGTGTTGGCGATCAAATTCCTGTTAAGGTAATCAAGATTGATGATTTGGGGCGGATCAATCTTTCCCGCAAGCAAGCTATCCAGGAAGAAAAGCAAAAGGGTTAAGCTCAGGAATTACCTGAGCTTTTTTTGTTTATCTGGGCATAATAAAAGGGGAAGGAGGATAAAAATGATTAGAAAAGTCATGTTTAGTTTGTGTTTAATATTGTTCTTAGCGGTGGAAAGTGCTAATGCTGCTCAATCCCTCCAGCTCAAAGCTGCCCAGGCCGTTCTCTATGACATGGATACAGGCTTGATAATCTGGGAAAAAAAGATGAATAAGCAAGCTCATCCCGCCAGCTTGACTAAGATAGCAACTGTCCTGACAGGATTGAGATTTGGCGACCATAAGAAAGTGGTGATTGTATCACAGAAAGCTGGAAATTTAAATACTGGCTCTATCATTGGGCTAAAAAGTGAAGATGAAATCAAATTTGAAGACTTATTGAAAGCGGCCATGATTGTTTCCGCCAATGATGCTACCATAGCGATTGCAGAAGCTACAGCCGGTGACCTGGAGCTGTTTTTACAACTAATGAATGGCACTGCTTATGGTTTTGGGCTTGCTAGTACCAGTTTTACCAACACCCATGGCTTGTCAGTAGCTAATCATCGCATATCCCCTTATGATCTGGCGGTTTGGTCAGCGATGGCAATGCGTAATCCTGAATTTAAAGCCCTGGCAGGAATGAAAGAGACAGAAATCATGATAAAGCGTAAAGGAGAGGAAAAAAAGCTGACCTTACGCAATACCAACCGCTTACTTTTTAGTGACCAGGGAATTTATGGTATAAAAACCGGTACCACTAGCCTGGCTGGCAAATGTCTGGCTGGGGCGTGGGACGCCCATGGCCATCGTTTTATTGGGATCGTGCTAAATAGTTCTGAACGCTGGGGTGACATGTTGAAATTAAAGAGATTTACTGAAGAATGGTGTACAAAGGAGATTATTGTAGATTTTGACCAAGACTGGCAAAGAGTGCGCCTGGGCGGCAATAGGCCGCTAGAATTTGATGTAATCAGTAAAAAAAGAATAGAAGTGGTGTTGCCTGCCTCCGAAAAAAATCAGATTATAAAAAGAGTATATATCAATCCTAATATTAAGTTACCGGTTAAGGCTCAACAGCCAGTAGGAAAAGCGGAGTTCTGGTTTGGAAACCAGTTCATTGGCCGGATTGAGCTTTATCCTGATCGCGATATAATTACGAACTTCTGGCATCGTAAGGAGTAAAGGATAATAAAATAGAATGGAGGGAGGCGAAGACTGGCAATGAAAAAAAAACTATTCTTTTTTTCACTGATTTTGCTTATCTTTTGGGTAACCATATTTTATAACAGAGAAGCGGCGCAACCAGTAATTGCCAAAGGACTGGTTGAATCAGGACCAAGGGATAAAAAGGCGGTAGCTATAATGTGTAATGTAGCCTGGGGGGAGGAATATTTACCGCCTTTATTAAAGGTACTTAAAGACAAAAATGTTAAGATTACTTTTTTTGTGGAAGGGCAATGGGCCCAGAAAAATGGCGACCTGGTAAGAGAAATTGTGGCTTCTGGCCATGAGGTGGAAAACCATGGTTTTCGTCATGTTTTTCCTACCCGTTTGGGTCGGAGACAACTAATTGAAGATATAACCCGGACTGCGGAAATCCTTCGGGGACTGACAGGAAAACCAACGGTTTATTACCACCCCCCCTATCGTGACTTTAATGATTTTGTTATCAGCACTGCTTATGAAACAGGCCATATTACTGTAATCAATAATATTGATACCATCGACTGGCAAAAACCGGCACCAGAAGTAATTTTACAACGGGTAAAGCGTAAACTGCGTAATGGTGGGATAATACTCATTCACCCTACAGCTCCAACAGTTTTAGCGCTACCTTCCTTAATTGACCAGATTCGACAGGAAGGTTATGAGATTGAATCAATTGGAAAATTATTAACAAATATGTCGTCATAAGCAGGAATTTGCTCGATTGTGTTGAATTTTTTAGAGGTAATTTTTATGGGTTCAGGGAGGATATAGAATGATCGAAAAAATTGTTTTGCCCAATGGTGTACGGATTGTTTATGAACACTTACCCTGGGTAAAATCCGTCTCCATTGGCATTTGGGTTAAAGCTGGTTCTGTATCAGAAAATGAACAAAATAACGGTATTTCTCATTTTATTGAACACATGATGTTTAAAGGAACAACCCAGCGTAGTGCTAAAGCATTGGCAGAAGCTCTTGATGCTGTTGGCGGACAACTAAATGCCTTTACTTCCAAGGAATATACCTGCTATTATGCTAAAGTACTGGATGAATACATTGATATCGCAATTGATGTTCTGACCGATATGTTTTTCAATTCCCTTTTTGCCACAGATGCTATTGATAAAGAACGGAATGTAATTCTGGAAGAAATTAAAATGTATGAAGATACTCCCGATGATATTGTGCATGACTTGCTTTCCCGAGCGCTTTTCAGCGGACATGCTTTGGGTCGTCCGATCATTGGTACAACAGAAATCATAAATAACATCAGACGGGAAGATATTTTGACCTATTTAGAACAAACCTATCGTCCTGAAAACACTGTGATAGCTATTGCCGGTTCTTTTGAGCCAGAATATGTAAAGAATCGTTTTACCCAGTTGTTTGTTAACTGGCAGCGGGAAAATGCCCTAACCATTACCAGCCAAAACACTTTTGAACAGCAACCTGTACTGGTTAAAACCAAGGATATTGAACAGGTACATATCTGCCTGGGCAGTTATGGTCTGGCAGCAGGAGATCCCGATATTTATGGGCTGCACTGTCTTAATAGTTTACTAGGGGGTGGGATCAGTTCCCGCTTGTTTCAGAGCATAAGGGAAGAACGAGGCTTGGCTTATTCGGTATATTCCTATACCAGTAATTATATGGATACGGGCATACTGGGGATTTATGCCGGCTTGACCATGAATAATATCCCTCAAGTCTTAACTTTAATTAAAGAGAATTTCGAGCAAATGTTAAATGATTTAAATGAGGAGGAGCTCCATCGGACCAAACAGCAAATTAAAGGAAATTTTGTCCTCGGTCTGGAGTCAGCCAGCAGTCGCATGTCCAGGCTGGGTAAGCTGGAACTTACCCTGGGGAGGATTACACCAATAGAGGAAGTACTGGCCAAAATAGACCAGGTTACTGTGGAACAGGTAAAACAGCTGGGTACAAAATTCTGGTACCAGCAGGGGTGGTCATTGGCAGCAATCGGACCGAAAGGTACCCAAGAGGTGATTGAATCTTGGCACAAATAAAAGTCCCCCTGAAAAAAGTTACGGATTTACCACTAGATGTGGTCCCGGTTTATATGACAGAAGGGAGCGCCGGGGCTGATTTAATTGCAGCTATTCCGGCACCTGTTATTTTGGAACCGGGCCAGTACAGGTTAATAGATACCGGGATTGCCATTGCTTTACCCCCCGGTTATGAAGCTCAGGTCCGGCCCAGGAGTGGCCTGGCTGCCAAACATGGTATCACCTGCTTAAATACCCCTGGTACCATCGATGCTGATTATCGAGGTGAGATAAAAGTTATTTTGATCAATCACGGCCAACAGCCTTTTACCATCCAGCCGGGAGAGCGAATAGCCCAGCTGGTAATTGCCCCAGTAGTTCAAGGCCAATGGGTTATAACCGATGAATTGCCTCAAACGGAGCGAGGCACGGGAGGATTTGGTCATACCGGCAGATAAAGCATAATTTTGTCCCCTGTTGGATATATTTAATTCCAAAGGGGGAGTGATTATGCGTTTGAGTGAGTTAATTGGCAAAGAAGTAATAAATATCCTGGATGGCGCCAGATTGGGCACCATCGGCGAGTCTGATGTGGTCATCGACCCCAGAACCGGGCAGATAGAATCCATTATTTTACCTAATCGGGGTGGTATGCTGGGGTTTTGGATGGACAAACAATATCTGATTATACCATGGCCGGCGATAAAAAAAATAGGCAGTGAAGTGGTAATTGTAGAACTGGATAATACTTATCCCAACTATCAGAAATACGCCTATTAACCAGCCTTGCCAGAGGAGAAAAATTATGCTAATATATAAATTAAAAAATATCATCCTCATCTCGACGAGGGATGAGTCAGAGGTCGCGGGATTCATGAGTAACCTGACGGAGAGGGCAGAACTCGAGGAGGTCAGGGGAAAGGGGAGACCGCCGAAGTGACAATAGATCTGCGCTATTGTTGCTGGGACCGGGCAGAAGATGTCCGGGACTGTCATTAGGAAATCCCCGTTTCCTAATGGAGCACTGACTCATTTGGGGGACAGAGGTGAGTATTTCTTTTAACTCTGCTCATAGGGAATTGGGCGACTACTGAGAGAAATACTCAGCAGTCGCTTTTTTATTAAGCAGGAGGAGGGATTAGATGATTAAGGTTATAGTTAATGGTGCATTAGGTAAAATGGGCCAGGAAGTCATCAAAGCTGTAAATAGTGCTTCGGACTTGCTTTTAGTGGGAGCAGTGGATGTACGCGGTAATAAGGAAAAAATTGCAATTACAGATTTATATGTAAGCAATGATTTGGCCGAAACTATTCGGTCCACTGGAGCTGATGTAGTGGTCGATTTTACCAGCCCGGAAAATGTGATGGGTAACATACATACCATTTTAGCCAATGGGGCTAAAGCAGTAGTAGGGACGACTGGTATTTCCCAGCAGGACCTGGAAGAGATTAAGCGCTGGTGTCAGCAATATCAAACTGCCTGCCTGGTAGCTCCGAATTTTGCCTTAGGTGCTATCCTGATGATGGAATTTGCCCGAAAAGCTGCCCAGTACTTTCCCGATGTAGAGATAATTGAATTACATCATGATCAAAAACTGGATGCTCCCTCGGGCACAGCCATCAAGACAGCGGAAGCCATTATGACTGTCAGGGGCGAAAAAGCTCAGGGTCACCCGGAGGAAAAAGAAACCATTCCTGCTAGCCGTGGTGGCAATTTTGGTGGGATTAGAATTCATTCCGTACGATTACCAGGGTATGTCGCTCATCAGGAAGTTATTTTTGGCGGTTTAGGCCAGACCCTCACCATTCGCCATGATTCCATCAGCCGGGAGTCCTTTATGCCCGGGGTATTGCTGGGTATTCGCCAGATTTATCATACCCAGGGCTTAATATACGGTTTGGATAACTTTTTGGAACTCTAACAGGCACGCCTTCTCCCTGAGCACCATATACTACAACTACCATGAGAGTATATTGGGATTTAGGCTCAGGGAGGGAGGGAAAAAATGACGCCTGTATTAAACGGGGTAACCATAGCCGTAGTTGGTGGGGACCAGAGGCAGATTATTCTGGTGAATGCCCTGGCGGAAATGGGGGCGATTTTAAAAGTCATCGGGGTTCCCAATCTTAAATCTGGACCTAAGATTATTCAAGCTGCCAGCATCCACGAGGCTCTGAAAGACGCAGATGTGCTGTTATTGCCGGTACCAGGAATTGGAGATGGCGGCAGAGTTTACGCTCCCCATTTATCTGTTCCTTTAATTTTAACGGAGGAGACGCTTGCCCATTTGCCATTACGGGCCCCAATCCTGGTGGGAGTGATTAAAAAGGCTTTAAAACAACTGGTAGCACGCACTGGTCACCGGGTTATCGAGTATATGGAACTAGATGATGTTGCTATTTACAATTCTATTCCTTCTGCTGAAGGGGCTATCCAGATGGCAATGGAAGCCTTACCGATCACTATCCATGGCTCTAATGCCCTGGTTATCGGTTTTGGCAGGACTGGCATTACTCTGGCTCGCATGCTCAAAGGCATTGGGGCGCATACCTATGTGGCAGCCAGAAAACAAAAAGACCTGGCAAGAATTTATGAATGCGGGTATGTTCCCGTAGCCTTTGCTGAGATCGACAGAGTATTACCTGGTATGAATATTATCTTCAACACAGTCCCAGCTCTGGTGCTGGACAGGGAAAAATTAAAAAAAGTTCGCCCGGACGCATATATTCTGGATTTGGCCTCCCATCCCGGCGGGGTTGATTTTGAAACTGCTGCCGGACTCGGCATAAAAGCCGTACTGGCTCCGGGGCTCCCCGGCAAGGTGGCACCGGTGACAGCGGCCCAAATCCTGGTTGAGGTGATTCCCAAAATCATTATGCAGGAACTTGGATTGACTAAAAAGGGGGATGCCTGATATGCGTCTCATGGGTAAAAAAATCGGGTTTGCTATCACCGGCTCCTTTTGCACCTTTGCTGCCGTAGAACCGATACTGGACCAGCTAGCTCAGGAGGGTGCCGAGATCACTCTGATTATGTCCAAAGCGGCATACCAGACGGATACCAAGTTCGGCAAGGCAGAAGATTGGCTGAATCGCTTTTCTAAATATTGTAGCGGTCCTGTAATAAACGAAATAGTCACAGCAGAGCCCATCGGTCCTGGCAAGCTGTTAGACCTGATAGTGATCGCTCCCTGTACCGGCAATACTATCGCCAAGTTGGCCAATGGCATTACCGACGGCCCGGTATTGATGGCTACTAAAGCTCATTTGCGCAATGGCCGCCCGGTGGTCATTGCAGTTTCGACCAATGATGGACTGGGTATGAATGCTAAAAATATCGGATTGCTATTAAACAGCAAAAATATCTATCTGGTGCCTTTCTGTCAGGATAACCCCTGGCAAAAACCCAACTCACTGGTGGCTAAAATGGAACTTATTCCTGATACCGTTATAGAGGCATTAAACGGACGCCAAATCCAGCCTGTTTTGTTAGGACCACCGAAATAACAGAGAGAGATGGAGGGATGAACGTGAAAAAATTGAATGTAGCTGTAGTAGGTGCCACTGGCGCAGTAGGACAGGAGATTCTAAAAGTGCTGGCGGAAAGAGAATTTCCCATCAATGGCCTGAAATTACTGGCATCCCAGCGTTCTGCAGGTAAGGAAATTCAATATCAGGGAAAAAACTATATCGTAGAGGAGACTACCCATGAATCCTTTCAAGGGGTGGATATAGCGCTGTTTGCTGGCGGCTCTGCCAGTAAGGAATTTGCCCGTTCCGCGGCCAAAGCTGGTTGTGTAGTTATTGATAATTCCAGTGCCTTTCGGCTGGAACCTGACGTACCCCTGGTAGTGCCAGAGGTCAATCCCGAAGATGTAAAATGGCACAAAGGTATTATTGCCAACCCCAATTGTTCCACCATTCAAATGGTGGTGGCATTGAATCCGCTGCATCAAGCTGCTAAAATTAAGAGGGTTGTTGTTTCTACTTACCAGGCAGTTTCTGGTGCCGGAATTGAGGCCATTGAAGAACTAACCAAACAAACTCAGGCTGTACTGGCGGGGGAAGAGTATCCGCCCCAGGTGTTTCCCTATCCAATCGCATTTAACCTGATTCCTCACATCGATGTCTTTGAAGACATGGATTATACCAAAGAAGAGTGGAAAATGGTACGGGAAACCAAGAAAATTCTGCATGATGACAATATTGCTGTTACAGCTACGACTGTACGGGTTCCTGTTTATCGCAGCCATTCCGAATCAATTAATATTGAGACCGAGCGGAAGCTGACTGCGGCTGAAGCCAGGGAAATACTGCGCAATAGCGCTGGTATTATTGTGGTTGATAATGTCCAGGAAAAACAGTACCCAATGCCACTTTTCACTTCCAATAGGGATGAAGTTTTTGTCGGCAGGATCCGGGAGGATAATTCCCTTGCCAATGGTTTAAATCTCTGGGTAGTTGCCGACCAGCTGCGTAAAGGGGCAGCAACAAATGCGGTGCAAATAGCGGAACTCCTGGTCAAATATAATTGTATTTGACGAGGTGCGAATTTATGAAGATTATTGTCCAGAAGTTTGGTGGGACATCGGTAGCAAATGAGCAGACCAGAGAAAAAGTACTGGAAAAAATTATTGGTGCGGTGCGACAGGGATACCTGCCGGTAGTAGTCGTTTCAGCCATGGGCCGGCGGGGTGATCCTTATGCTACCGACACCCTTCTGGATCTGGTTCGTAAAACTAACCCTAAAGTGCCACGGCGGGAATTGGATTTACTGGCTGTCTGTGGAGAGATAATTTCCGGGGTTGTTTTAGTGGCAGGCTTATTGG
>NZ_BDLR01000010.1:0-33840 GCF_002049395.1 Carboxydocella sp. JDF658
TTGATTCGCAGTCTGGCTGCCAGTGGCGGGGTGCATATTCAGGGCAGCGGGCAGGGCAACCGGGCCCGGGTTTTGCTCCTCAATCAGCAGGGAGCCAGCTTAACTCCGGCAGAAGAACGCAAGGTGGAAAATCTGCTGGGACGGGAAGGGATGCGGCGCACAGCTGCCGGACATCTGGGGCGGGTTATGCCTTTGCCCAGTGGCCTGGATGAATATACCGGCTTTTTGCTCAATTTCCGTCCGCGGGGACAAAATTATCAATGGCGGATTGGGGTAGGGGCCCTGACTCCGGCTCTGGCCCAGATTTTACCCCGGATCTTTCAGGATACCGGTTTTCGTCTCATCTATCTCCAGGACGGGGAACAGCAGCTGGAACAGCTGATCAGTCTGGTACAAACAGAAAGATTGGACCTGGGGCTCTGGTTTGGGGAAGAAGGGGAACGCTTGTCCCTGGTTCTTCCCGGGGGAATGTATTTGGCTCCCGCTCAGGTTCAGATACTGAAAACCTGGCTCTATGCCCAAAGGAAAGAGCAAGCTGTTATTCCCTATCCTGTTCACTGGCCCCAGGCCCTGGCCCGCCGCCTGCAAGAGCGGGGGGCGGTGATTCAGCCGGTCAAGACTAATCCCGGCCTGATTCAGAATCAGTGGGCGCAGGATGAAGAGGGGTTCTACCTGCTGGCCGATGATCTCTATACCCTGCTGGTTCTGCTCAGGCAGGCGGAAGAGCAAGGGCTGGAAAGGCTGTTACAGGAGATGCCTGACTTTAACTGGGTTGCTAAATCCACAGCCTGTCCCTGGGAAGCCAAGGGCCTGGTCATGCGTCGCTTGATGGAAGAATTGCAGGATCGGGAGCTGGAGTTGCTGGATGGCATCAAGCTCTGGGACAATGGCGCCTGGGCCCTGGTTTTGCCCGATTCGGAGGAACCCGTTTGCCGTATTTATGCGGAAGGACCTGACATGGAAATAGCAGAAAGCCTGACTGAGCAGTTGCTGCAAAAAATTACGGAAATCCAGAAAGAAAGCGAGGGTGTCGGTTAAACCGACGCCCTCGCTTTTTGAGGAGGAGCTTCCCAGGCATAAATGTGGTCAAGACCAAACGCTTTGCAGTTAAACCCATGCCCGTAGAGGAAGCTATTTTGCAAATGAATCTGGTAGGTCATTCCTTCTACGTTTTCCGTAATGCCGATACCAATGAGGTGAATGTGGTTTACCGGCGGCGCGATGGCAAATATGGTCTGATCGAACCTGAATTTTAAAGTTTTGGCAGTATGAAAATAGGCCGGTCCACAGGGACTGGCCTTTTTTAAAAAAGTTGTATTTTTTGAATTAACAAGCAGGAAAAATTGAAATTTTGTAGAAAATATTACACTAATCGAGAGTGAGCGAGAATACCAGGAGAGGACGGATGATAGAAAATGGGTGTAACTCCGGAAATGATCAGAGAATTTGAAGCTATTATTCGCCAGATAAAGGATGTAGTTTCTGCTAAAATAGTTTCCAATGAATACGGTGAAGTTCAGGAAGTCCATGTTCTGGCCAAGCAAAACCGCAGCCCCAAACAGCTGGTACGGGATATAGAATCAGCGGTGATGGCCCAGTTCGGTGTAGCCCTGGACCATAAGAAGATTTCCGTAGCGCAAATGGCTAATGAAGAAGAGATTCCCGTCACCGAGGTTCGCCCCAAACTGATACGGGCTGAGCTGTTCACTGAAGGAGTGCAAGCCAGGGCGGAAGTGGAACTTCAGCTCGGTGATGATACCATGTTTGGTCGAGCCCAGGGCCCGGGAGCCTATAACAATAAACTGCGCCTGGTGGCTCAGGCCACTCTGGATGCGCTGGAGCGCTATCTGCGCGGCAATTGCACCTTCGCGGTGGATGATGTAGCCATCATTCATCTGGGACGCAAGCAAGCCGCAGTGGTAGCTGTGACCCTGGTTACCCCGGAAGAGGAAGAGGCCTTGATTGGTTCCGCCTACGTCCGGGTTGATGAGTGGGAGACTGTGGTAAAGGCTACCCTCAATGCCGTAAACCGGCGTCTGTCATTGCTGGTTAAACCCTAAACGGGCCATTGGTCTCCCGGTCCAGGGAGACATGGCATAAATGAGAGTGAGAGGAGCGGTCACCTGAAATAAAAATGAGAAGGAGGTGTACCGCGATGCAAAAAGTACTGAAAGTTGTATTGGCTCTGATCGCTGTTGTACTGGTAGGTGGGGCTTCTGTTTCCTGGAGATAGAACCTTCTGAGGTGATTGTATGTCCACTTTGGTAGCGAAGAAGTTAAAACATTATGTTTTTTTAGTTTGTTTTTTGGCTTTTGCTTTTGTACTAAATGCTTTTTATGAATTGTTTACTAATTATAGGCATGTTAACAACTATGAAGAATTTATTAAAATAACAATTTTCATTTTATTAAACGGGTTAACAGAGATATTTCCTGTAATGCTACCAAAAGGTGGGCAAGTCACTGTTTCTCTAGCTATTAATGTAACAATATTGTATTTGTTTTTGCCGTTTCAAAGTACCTTAATTATAACCTTTGAATATTTTTTATTTATATTTTTCTATTACAATAAAATTGAAAAAATAAAGTTATTATTTAATTTAGCCCAATTTATTGTCTCGATAAATTTAGCTAGTTATGTAACCCAATTTTTAAGCTTGTACACAATTAAATGGATGGCGGTATTGTGTGGTGCAATAGTTTACGTAACCATCAATTTACTATTAGTTACAATAGTTATTTCATTAGCTCAAAGTTATAAAATTTATGATGTATGGATGTTGAATTTTAAGAATATCTTACCTAATTTTCTTGCTCTTATCCCAATGGGTATACTAATGGCCAAAATATACGAAGCATGGGGGGCGATGGGCATTTTAATGTTCATATTGCCCCTCATGCTGGCCCGTCATTCCTTCAAACTCTACATGGACACCCGGCAAATGTACCTGGACACAGTCCAGGCCCTGGTTACCGCTATTGAGGCCAAGGATCTCTATACCAAAGGTCATTCCGAGCGGGTAGCCGAATTTGCAGTGGAAACAGCCCGGGAACTGGATTGGCCGGAACATAAAATTGAGACTTTGCGCTATATGGCTTTGCTCCATGATATTGGCAAAATTGCCATTCCTGATGTTATCCTTAACAAAAGCACCCGTCTCAGCCCCCAGGAATATAATCGCATCAAAGATCATGCTGTGGTAGGAGCTGAGATTCTGAAACAGGTGAAAAACCTGGGAGATGCTTATCTTATGGTCCGCCACCACCATGAACGCATGGATGGTTCCGGCTATCCTGATGGACTAAAAGGTGAGGAAATTCCCATGGGTGCCAGAATCATTGCAGTGGCAGATTGCTTTGATGCCATGACGTCTAACCGGGTCTATCGGGCTGGACGCTCTCCCCGGGAGGCCATTCAGGAACTGCAAAAATGCGGTGGTACTGAACTGGACAGCCAGGTGGTTCAGGCCTTTGTGCAGGCCTGGGAAAAGCGGTTAGCCTCGAAATGGGAAAAACAAATACTAACGGAAATAGAAACCGGTGCGGCCAGGGGTGAAATAGCAGCAGCACAAGCGGAAGAATAGACATTTACATAAATTGAGATGCGGTACATAGAAAGCCTTACAGTGGAGTGAGCTAAATGCGAAACAAGGAGAGTAAGGCTATATGCAATCAGGCAGAAAGCCGTCCCAAGCCAACGGGAAGGGCTTTTTTCTATGGTATCTGTTGTCGAAAAATAGAGAAACTTTGCTTTTAATGTCATTCAGTTTTCTTGCAATTGCTCTACTCTCAATTAAATGGCAAACCAGCATAACACAAGGGATGATGCTTCTTAGTTTTTATCTGATTCCTCTCGCACTGGCTGGCTATGCCTATTACAGCTACCGACGCATGAAAGTTCAGTTGCTGCAGACCCTGGAAGTACTGGCATCTATAACCGAGCGCACAGTAGACGGCAAGGAAGGCCATAACCAGCGGGTCGCCCAACTGGCGGACTGGCTGGCTTTACAAAAGGGAATGACAGAACCGGAGCGCAAAAAGCTACGGCTGGCTGCTCTCTACCACGATATCGGTAAACTGGTTCTAAAAGGCGATGAGCTGGATCAGGATGCCCATGCGCTGGCGGGCCAGCGCATACTGGAGCGCATTCCTTTTCTGGTTGATGTCAGCCGCTGGGTAGGGATGCACCATCTGCGCTATGATGGGGCTAACTGTTACTTTGGTTTACAGGGAGAGAAAATTGAATTAGCTGCACGCATCTTGCATGTAGCTGATTTTGTTGATACATTGTTAGTTCAGGGTAAAGACAGAGAGGAAATTAAACAAATCCTTGCCTCGGAGAAAGGCAAGCTGATTGACCCCAAACTGGTGGACCTGATTATTTCCGGGTGGTGGAGGGAGGAATAAAAGTGTTCTGGATGGCACTGGTGGCTGCCTTGATTTTTGGCTGGCTGCGCCGGGGCAGCCTGGCCAGACTGGGTGAGCTGGAAATACGGGGATTGATGCTGGTGGTGATTGCCTTCGCCCTGCAATTTCTGCTGGATATTCTGGCCCGGGCCCGATTTTATCCAGTTATTCTCTGGGGGGGCTGGGTCCATGTGGTCAGTTATTTTTTTCTTTTCTACTGGCTCTATCTTAACCGGCATTTGATTGGGGTCAGAATCCTGGGACTGGGCTTGTTTCTTAACTTCCTGGTGATTCTGTTTAATGGTGGTTATATGCCGGTCAGTGGCCGCTTTTTACCGGCCCATGTCAAGGAGAGGCTGGCCCTCTATGAAGATGGTACCCACCGTCTGTTGCAGGTAGATGATGCCCTGCCTTTTCTGGGAGACATTTTTTATATTCCCGGATTGAATGAAGTTTTCAGCATTGGTGACGTCTTGCTGGCGGTAGGTCTTTTCTGGATTATTGCTGAAGGAATGGTGGGCAGTGGCCGGAAAAAAAGCAGCTGAAAGTTGCGCCAATCCTGAGGTAATGATAAAATTATATATTGCAAGAGTTCAGGCAAAAGGGACCCTTGTGGGTTCCTTCGTTATTATAAGGGGGCAAACGGAGTGGTATTAAATTTTTTAAAAAACTTACTAGACGATAATGCCAGAGAGATTAAGAAATTGCGCAAAGTGGTGGATGTAATTAACGGTTTGGAGCCGGAAATGGAAAAACTGTCTGATCAAGAACTGGCGGCCAGGACTGGTGAATTTAAGCAACGGCTGGCCAGTGGGGCCAGTCTGGATGACCTTTTACCAGAGGCTTTTGCGGTTGTTCGCGAAGCGTCCAAACGGGTTCTGGGGATGCGCCATTTTGATGTGCAGCTTATCGGCGGTATGGTATTGCATCAAGGGAAGATTGCGGAGATGCGAACCGGGGAAGGAAAAACCCTGGTTGCTACTTTACCTGCCTATCTCAATGCCCTGGAGGGCAAGGGGGTTCATGTAGTCACTGTAAACGACTATCTGGCCAGGCGGGACTCGGAATGGATGGGTCAGGTTTATCGTTTCCTGGGATTGGAAGTGGGTTTGATTGTGCACGGCCTGGATTATGCCGAACGGAAGCGAGCCTATGCTGCGGATATTACTTATGGTACCAATAATGAATTCGGTTTTGACTATCTAAGGGATAATATGGTTATGCAGGCTGACCATATGGTACAGCGGCCCTTGAATTATGCCATTGTGGATGAGGTGGACTCTATCCTCATCGATGAGGCCAGGACGCCCCTGATCATTTCCGGGGCCGGGGACAAGGCAACTGACCTCTACTATGTTTTTGCCCGCATTGCCGAAAAGCTGGTGGAAAATGAAGACTATACAGTAGATGAGAAGGCTCATACTATTGCCATGACGGAAAAGGGCATCGAGAAAGTAGAGAAAATGCTGGGAGTGGATAACCTCTACGAAGATGACCATACGGAGTTAACCCACCACCTGCACAATGCCGTCAAGGCCAAGGCCTTGATGAAGCGGGATCGGGATTATGTGGTAAAAGATGGGGAAGTCATCATCGTGGATGAATTTACCGGGCGCCTGATGTTTGGCCGCCGCTACAGTGATGGCCTGCACCAGGCCATTGAGGCCAAGGAAGGGGTAAAAATAGAGCGAGAAAGCCAGACACTGGCTACCATTACCTTCCAGAACTATTTCCGCATGTACAAAAAGCTGGCGGGTATGACCGGTACAGCGGCAACGGAAGAAATGGAATTCCGCAAGATCTACAACCTGGATGTAGTGGTCATACCCACCAACCGGCCCAACCGCCGGGTGGATTTGCCGGATTTGATTTTTAAAACTGAAAAGGCCAAATACAAGGCTGTTGTTGAGGAAATAGTGGAACGCCACCGTACCGGACAGCCAGTTCTGGTTGGTACTACTTCCATCGAAAAATCGGAAATGCTGAGTGAGATGCTGCGCAAGCGCGGAGTACCGCATCAGGTGCTGAATGCCAAATACCATGAAAAAGAGGCAGAGATAGTAGCTCAGGCCGGTCGTTTGGGGGCGGTAACGATTGCAACCAATATGGCTGGTCGGGGTACCGACATTTTGCTGGGGGGTAACCCGGAGTTTCTGGCTAAACAGCGCCTGCGGCAAATGGGTTATGATGAAAGAATCGTCCATCTGGCAGCGGAAAAGGTGCCGCCCAATATTCCCGAAGTGCTGGAGGCCAGAGAGCATTTCTTAAGGCTGTATGAGGAAGCCAAACGGGAAACCGATGCCGAACAGGAAAAGGTAGTGGCGTTAGGTGGCCTGCATATTATCGGGACAGAAAGGCATGAGAGCCGCCGAATCGATAACCAGCTGCGGGGACGGGCTGGCCGGCAGGGAGACCCGGGGAGCAGCCGCTTCTATCTGTCTCTGGAAGATGACTTAATGCGTAAATTCGGTTCAGATAATATAGCCGGGTTAATGGACAAGCTGGGCATGGAAGAAGATGTACCTATCGAACATCCTCTGGTCACCCGTTCCCTGGAAACAGCTCAGAAGCGGGTGGAAGCCCGTAACTTTGAAATTCGCAAACACGTGCTGGAATATGATGATGTTATGAACCAGCAGCGGGAAGTGATTTATGAGCAGCGGCGTCGGGTCCTTTATGGCGAGAACCTGCGGGAAACCGTGCTGGGTATGGTCGAGGACCTGATCGACCGGGCCCTGGATATCTACTGCAATGCCGGTGTCCATCCGGAAGAGTGGGATCTGGCCGGGTTGTTACGCTACAGTGAGCAATTCTATCTGCCAGAGCATAATCTGACTGTGGAAGCTCTGCAGGATGTTGGGCGAGAAGAAATCCGCCGCCAGCTCCTGGAAGCGGCCCTGGCTTATTATGAAAACAAGGAAAAGGCATTGGGTCAGGAAACCATGCGGGAGCTGGAACGCATTATCATGCTGCGGGTTGTAGACGAAAAATGGATGGACCACCTGGATGCCATGGACCAGCTGCGCCAGGGCATTGGTCTCAGAGCCTATGGTCAAAAAGACCCGCTGGTTGAGTACAAGTTTGAAGGCTATGAAATGTTCCAGAACATGATTGAAAGCATTAAAGAAGATGTGGTTCGCTATGTTTATCGCCTTACTGTGGTAGAGGAACCGGAGGAACGCCAGGATGTTCAGGAAAATCTCTACCAGGACCAGCCCAAAGCACCGGTAAGAGGTGAAAAGACAGTAGGCCGCAATGATCCCTGCCCCTGTGGCAGTGGCAAAAAATACAAACGCTGCTGTGGAAGGAGTGCATAACATGCTGGGTGACTGGAAGCGCCCACTGGAAGAATTGCAGGAAAGACTGGAAGAAATGAGGGTTTCTCTTTGACCTGGCTGGTAAAGAAGCTCGTTTGAAGGAACTGGAACCGAAAACAATGGCTCCGGATTTCTGGGACCAGCCGGAGGAAGCGCAAAAACTGATGCAACAGATTACTTCCTTACAGGAACAAATTCGGGAATTCCAGGACTTATACCGGGAATGGGAAGATGCCTGGACCCTCTACCAGCTGGCAACGGAAGAAGACCTGGAAGAGATGGAGGCAGAAGTAGCCCAGGCTGTCCGGCAGCTGACCCGGGCGGTGGAAAAGAAAGAGCTGGAGGTTTTGCTCTCCGGACCCTATGATCAGAATGATGCTCTGCTCAGTCTGCATGCCGGTGCCGGTGGTACAGAGGCCCAGGACTGGTGTCAGATGCTGCTCAGGATGTATACCCGCTGGGCCGAAAACCGGGGATATAAAGTGGAGGTTTTGGATTTATTGCCGGGAGATGAAGCGGGGATCAAAAGTGCTACCCTGGAAATCAGTGGCCCTCATGCCTATGGTTATCTAAAGGCAGAAAAAGGGGTGCACCGCCTGGTGCGCATCTCCCCCTTTGATGCCTCCGGGCGCAGGCATACCTCTTTCGCTTCTGTGGATGTCATACCGGAAGTGGAAGATGAAGTTGAGGTTGAAATTAACCCTGAGGATCTGCGCATCGATACTTACCGGTCCGGGGGAGCGGGGGGACAGCATGTCAATAAAACCGACTCGGCTGTGCGAATTACCCATATTCCGACTGGCATCGTGGTACAGTGCCAGAGCGAGCGCAGTCAGATCAGCAACCGCACCAAGGCAATGAAAATGCTAAAGGCCAAACTCCTGGACCTGAAACTGAAGGAACAGGAAGCCAAACTGGCAGCCTTACGGGGAGAGCAACAGGATATCGCCTGGGGGAGTCAGATTCGTTCCTATGTTTTTCAACCCTATCGTCTGGTTAAAGATCATCGAACCAATGTGGAAATCGGCAATGTTGAGGCAGTAATGGATGGAGAAATCGATGAATTTATCAGTGCTTATCTTATTCAACAGGCCCGCCAGCGCAAGGAATAGAGAGAGGGGAAAGGGGAAAGTGCATTTCCCCTTTCTTTTGGGGGATAACATTAAATGAGGTGATAACTTGACAACCTGGAGAAAAAGCAAATTCATATGGCAATCCCTGGGCACCCTGCTGGGCTCTCTGATCACTGCTGCCGGGATAGTCTGGTTTTTGGCCCCCAACCAGATTGCAGCCGGAGGTGTGAGCGGGATCGCCATTATCCTCAATAAGCTGTTTGGTTTTCCGGTTGGCCGCTCGATGCTGGCCATGGAAATTCCCCTGTTTATTGCCAGTACGCTGGCTCTGGGCTGGGGTTTTGCTGCCCGCACCTTCCTGGGTGCCCTTACCCTGCCGATTTTTGTTGATTTGCTTACTCCCTATCTTCAGCCGGCAACCAGCAATTTGCTTCTGGCCAGCCTTTATGGCGGAGTGGTAACCGGGGCGGGGATTGGTCTGGTTTTTCGCAGCAAGGGCAGTACCGGTGGTACCGATGAACTGGCGGCCTTATTACATAAATTTGTAGGTTTACCGCTGGGGCAGATTCTGTTGTTTATTGATGGGCTGGTTATCCTGGGGGCGACCCTGGTTTTTGGGGTAGAAAAAGCCCTTTATGCGCTGATTACGGTTTTTGTGGCAGCCCGGGTAATTGATCTGGTCCAGGAAGGAATAATCTCGGCGAAAGCAGCTTTTATTATTTCAGACCACAGTGAGGAAATTGCCTGCAACATTATGACCCGCCTGGACAGAGGCGTAACTTCTCTGGCTGGTAAGGGAGCCTATACGGGCATCAGTCGGCATGTCCTTTTATCTGTTGTCAGTCAATCCGAGGTCAGCCGGCTGAAAGAGGTGGTCTATGAAACCGACCCGCAGGCATTTGTGATTGTTACAGATGTACACGAAGTTCTGGGCGAAGGATTTAAAAAATTCAACTAATGGAGGGCTTTGCATGATGACAATGGTAGAGGCAGATGTCAGGTTGATAGCGGAAAAAGCCAAAGAAATGCGCCGTCAAATAATCCGTATGATCGGAGCGGCCCAGTCCGGACACCCCGGCGGCTCCCTTTCGGCTGCGGATATCGTGGCTACCCTTTATTTCCATGAAATGCGGGTAGACCCGGCCCAACCTCACTGGCCAGAACGAGACAGGTTTGTACTGTGTAAAGGCCACGCTGCCCCGGTTCTCTATGCGGCTCTGGCGGAAAAGGGCTTCTTCCCCAAAGAAGAGCTGTTAACCCTGCGTCGCATTAATTCCCGCTTACAGGGTCACCCTGATATGAAAAAACTGCCCGGAGTAGAAATGTCTACTGGCTCTCTGGGACAGGGACTTTCAGTCAGCGTAGGCATGGCTCTGGCGGCAAGACTGGATCAGGCTGCCTGGCGGGTCTATGCCCTGCTAGGTGACGGAGAAATCCAGGAAGGACAGGTCTGGGAAGCGGCCATGGCTGCTGCTCATTACAAGCTAGACAATTTGTGCGCTATTCTGGACTATAACGGTCTGCAGATAGATGGGCCCTGCTGCGAAGTGATGAATTCCGAACCAGTTGCCGAGAAGTGGCGGGCTTTTGGCTGGCACGTCCTGGAGATTGATGGCCATGATATTACGGCCATAATCGAGGCCCTGGCTCAGGCCCGGCAGACCAAGGGGCAGCCGACAATTATCATAGCCAGAACCATTAAGGGTAAAGGGGTTTCCTTCATGGAAAACCAGGTGGGCTGGCATGGTACTGCTCCCAAACCGGAACAAGTTGAAGCAGCACTGGCTGAATTGGCTTGATGAGGAGGAAGACAGATGAGTAAAATTGCAACGAGAGAAGCTTATGGGAAAGCGCTGGCCCAGCTGGGAGCCCAGAATCCTGCGGTAGTGGTGCTGGACGCTGATTTGTCTAAATCCACCAAGACAGCAGACTTTGCCAAAGTGTTTCCGGAACGTTTTTTCAATGTTGGTATAGCTGAACAAAATCTCATGGGTATTGCCGCCGGTCTGGCCGCTGCCGGAAAAATTCCTTTTGCCAGTACTTTCGCTATGTTTGCTACCGGCAGAGCCTTTGAACAGATTCGTAACTCCATCGCCTATCCCAGGTTGAATGTTAAGATCGCCGCTACTCATGCAGGGATCACCGTTGGCGAGGACGGGGGTTCCCACCAGACGGTGGAGGACATAGCCCTGATGCGGGTATTACCAGGAATGACAGTGATTGTACCTGCTGATGGCATAGAAGCGGAGCAGGCAGTATTTGCAGCTGCTGTCCATCAGGGCCCGGTTTATCTCCGCTTTGGCCGCTCGGCAGTACCTCAGGTCAATGCGGATAACTATCGCTTTGAAATCGGCAAAATCTATGAACTGCGCCCAGGTCGGGATGTAACCATTTTTGCCTGTGGTATCATGGTAGCCGAAGCCCTGAATGCTGCGGAAAACCTGGCAGCTGACGGTATTGAGGCCCAGGTCATCAATGTGCCCACCATTAAGCCGCTGGATGCTGAGGCTGTGGTTCAGGCTGCCCGGTTGACAGGAGCGGTAGTAACTGCAGAAGAGCACAGTATCATTGGTGGTCTGGGCAGCGCTATTACCGAGGCCCTGGCTGAGCATTATCCTGTCCCGGTGGAAAGGGTAGGGATTAAAGATACTTTTGGCGAGTCGGGACAACCGGCCGAACTTCTGCAAAAATATGGTTTGACTGCAGAAGCTATAAGAGCAGCAGTATTCCGGGTGTTGAAACGGAGGGAAGGAAAATAAAAAGAATTCGCTGGGGTATCCTGGGCATGGCCCGTATTGCCAGGGAAAAATTCATTCCTGCTTTGCACGTTACTGAGGATGGTGAACTTCTGGCAGTTGCTAGCTCCAGTCAACAAGGGCAGGCACAGGCCCGGCAACTGGGCAGTAAGAGGGTATATTCCAGTTATGAGGAACTACTGCAGGACCCCGAAATAGATGCAGTCTATATACCCCTGCCTAACGCTCTGCATAAAGAGTGGGTAATTCGGGCCGCAGCAGCGAAAAAACATATCCTGTGTGAAAAACCCCTGGCTTTGACAGCTGCTGATGCCGAGGAGATGGTTTCAGTCTGTAAACGGAATGGGGTTTTTCTGGCAGAGGCTTTTATGTATCGCTACCATCCGCAGCTTCAGAGGGTAAAGATGCTTCTGGCCCAGGGTGTGATTGGAGAGGTCAAATACTTTCGCGCTGGTTTCAGCTATCTTATGAATTGGGAAAAGAAAAATATCCGTTTAGATCCACAATTGGGCGGAGGCTGTCTGTTTGATATCGGTTGCTATTGTCTCGATGCCTTGAATTTCCTACTCGGGATGAAACCTGAGGTGATTTATGCCACTGGAGTCTTTCACCCTGAGTACAAAATAGACATAGCAGCGGCTGTCAATTTGAAGCTGGAAAAGGGTATTCTAGCCCAATTACAATTCAGCTTTCAACAGCCCTTTAGCGATTATTGTGAGATTTTCGGCGAACGGGGAACGATCACGTTACCCCGGGCCTTTCGCCCCGATAAAGCCGGCGGCCAGGGTATCATCCTGTTCACTGATGCCGGGGGCAAACAACAAGAGGAAGTCTATCAAGGCGATCCCTATCTGTTGCAGCTACAGGTTTATCATGCTAACTTGCGAACAGAGGACAATGACGGGGCTGAAATGTCCCGGCTGATCGAACAGGCTCGCTTACTGGAAGCCTGCTTTGCTTCTCTACAACAGGAACAGGTGGTTCACTTATAAAAAAGGCTCTTCCTGCTATGCAGGAGGAGCCTTTTCAGCTTAGAGGGAGAGTAAATTCCACCAGCGTCCGGCCAGGATGGCTATCTATCCGGATTTGACCGCCATGAGCATTTATCAGCTGGCGACAGATGGTGAGTCCCAGACCGGTACCGTATTCTTTGGTGGTATAGAAAGGGTCAAAAATGCGCTCCTGCAAGTCAGGAGGAATACCAGGACCGTTGTCCCTTACCCGCACTATAACCTGTGGACCGTTCCGAACAGTTTCCAGAAGCACTTCGCCCGGGCTGTTAGAAACGGCATGAAGGGCATTCTGAACCAGGTTGAGAATAACCTGTTTGATCTGGTTGCGGTCCATGGCTACCGGCGGCAGGGTAGCAAGCTGTAATTTCAACTGGACACCTGTCTTGAGTTCCGGCTTAAGCAACTCAGCTACCTCACAGACCAGCTGGTTGAGGTCATGCTGCTCTTTATTTTTTGGCTCAGTGAGAGGAGCGGAAAGATAAAGCAGGTCAGTGACCAGCTGGTTGATACGATTGAGTTCGGTTTTCATTAGCTGTATAGTTTCAGTATCCAGTTTGTTGCCCAGGCTATAAAGCTGTAGAAAGCCTTTAACAGCAGTAAGGGGGTTGCGAATTTCATGGGCCAGACCAGCAGCCAGTTGCCCGATGGTGGCCAGGCGTACTGAATTGCTGAGAGCAATTTCCCGTTGTTTGGCGGATTTTCTGGTGATCTTATTGAGTTCTTGTTCAAGATCTGTTAGGGCGGCTTCCAGATTAAAAGTGTCTGTTTCTATCATTTTAATAGAAAAAGGTATTTTAGCAGTTTTTAGACGATCACAAATCTGGCCTTGACTGATAATTAAAATACGATTAGAAGAGTAACGGCAAAAAAGCTGTGAGCCGCAAAGGTTGCGAAGGAAGATAATAAAGTCATTGGATGAATTTCCTTGTGATTGTTCTACAAGATAAAGCAAAACGGGGTAATGAGAGATTTTTGTAGAAAAATGTTCAAAAATATATTTACGGGAATACACATAAGTCTGATAATCTATATAATCATCATCTAAATATTTAAGTAAGTGTTCATCTATTTTTTTCTTATATAAATAAATTACTATTGGAACTAAAAACATAGTAATTATTGGACTTGTATGAAAAGCATTAAAAGCTAAATAATAAATGGGAAAAGTTATTATTTGAATAGATAAAGCCTCTTTAATTAATTTCTTATTAAATATATCTGCTATAATTAAAATAGAAACTAAAAATAGGAAGTTTGTAAAGAAAAAACAAAAATGAAAAATAATATATGAAATGAATTGGACAGAAGGTAAGTAGCTTTTAATATTAATAAAAATTAAATGTGTAAAAAAAATTGAAAGAATTATTTGACCAAAGTTAAAAATGAGTTTATAAAACTGTTCTTTTCTAATTAAATGGCAAACATAACCATCCAGTATCGCATAACCTAATGCAGCAGAAAAACCGAAATCAAAGTATAATATTGGATACCAGATGCTTAATAGATTAAATGAAAATTTCAAGTTTACCATATTAATAAATGAAATAATAGATGATAAAACAATAGCAAAATATAAATATGGATTTTTTATAGAGTATGGATCAAAATAAAAAAATAATACAATTAAGCTACAACAAAAAACTAAATAAATATACAACTTGGCATACCAGGCTAATTTCATCGCTAAATAGCCTCCATTAGCTAACAATGTTTAAAAACAGTGGCAACTTAAGGATAAATGTAGTATAGTCACTTTCAGATGCCAGCTCCAGTTGACCATTATGATTGGCGGCAATTTGCTGGCAAATAGTCAGGCCCAGTCCAATCGCATTGGGCCTGGTTGTAAAGAATGGCTGGAAAACCAGCTCCTGCTTATCAGGCTCAATGCCAGGTCCGCTATCCTGTACGGTCAGAAAAACATGGGCCTGGTCCTGACCGGTTTTCACTTTAATCCAGCCTTTACTTTCCACAGCCAGGTAGCTATTTTGCAGCAAATTGATAAGCAGCTGCCGAATTTGGGCAGCATTTAGATAAAGCTCAGGCAGACCAGGATCCAGTTCTATTTTCAATTCGATTTCCCGCAGTAAAAGTTCCGGCTTAACCAGTTCTACTGTTGAGGTCACTAGCTCATTCAAATTCAGCTTTTCCCTTTGTTTATGTTCCAGGGATGGATTGGATAAATAAAGTAACCCTGTAACCAGCTGGTTAACGCGGTCTAGTTCTTCCTCCATCATCTTAATCGTATCAACAGGTAATTCCCTGCCCCATTCCAGTAACTGCAAAAAGCCGCTGACAGTGGTCAGAGGATTACGGATTTCATGGGCAATACCGGCGGCCAGCTGGCCAATAGTGGCCAGGCGAATGGACTGTTGCAATTGTTTTTCTTTTTCCTGCTGATATTCCTGACGCAACTCCCCCAGCTTTTGTTCCAGCTGATCCAGAATTTCCTCTACTGAAATCAAAGCGGGAGTGAAAGCTAACGTGGCTACCAGACAAGGAGGCTCAGCAGCTGGTTGTTTTATTTGGTCCATACTCAAAATAGCCAGCTGATTGCTGGTATAGCGGTAGACAGTTATTCTGGTATTGGACTTATACAGGGAGCGGACAAACTGGCGCAATCCATCTTCAGCGGCTAGACTGCCGTGGATTTCTTCAATATCCCTGTAGTCCGGCAATTCCAGCAGGGTAATCCAGTGGGAAGACTGCTTCTTCTGGGCTAATTGGGCCAGAGTATAGAATAAGTGTTTTCGTGAATAAAGGAGTACATTATTATCCAGAACTTCAGGCTGAGTTGTAGGCAAAGTGGGTTGTAACAGTTTTTTGATCAGATAAAGGAAAGCAGGTACCAGGATCAGGGTTTCCGTAGGACCGGCCTGATAGGCAGCAAAAATCAGATAATAAAAGGGTAAGGAAAATAACAAAGTTGAGCTAATATTCCCGAGCAAGGAAGAATAATATTGCCCGCTTAGTAAAAGCAATGGCAGGTAAAGCAGTCCATTTAATACAGTAGAGATTAAATAAAAGAATAGAAAGTTAATGAATATCGGTAATTGGAAAGGTTGATTCAGGGTTTGCAGGATGGTAGTTGTCAGGGTCAGGAAGATTGCCGTCTGTCCCAGATTGAACAACAGTTTGACCCAGCCATCTCTGCGGCTGATATTGTCAATAACAACTTCTGCTGTTCCCAGCCAGACCAGGGCTGCCGGACCGAAAAAGTAAAAACAGATAAAATCCAGACCGCTCACCAGGTTGAATGTTACCCCCAGATTAAGGGCTGATAAATAAGTGGTAATTCCTGCAGCCAGGAATAATAGGAGCAATTCGTTGCTCAGGGGCTGGTACCAGAAGGACAGATGCTGGGTCAGAAAAATAATACCAATTATAAAATAAAGCAATGCCAGTATTTTGATGGAACGGTTGGATTGCAGCAAAATTCGACCACTCCTGAACATCTTAATTGAAAATATTAATTATAATAATATCATTATAACACAGGAAATTTATTTCATCGACACCGGGAAGGAATTTGCTACCCGGTGTCGAATATTTTTCAGGGAATGCCTGTAGGAGGGAAATTAGGTGATTGAACTTTACAATATATCCAAAATTTATCCTAATGGTGTCAAAGCCCTGCATGATCTGACCCTTAAAATCGGCAGAGGGGAGTTTGTGTTTCTGGTCGGACCCAGCGGGGCGGGGAAATCCACTTTACTGAAACTGTTGACCAGAGAGGAAAATCCCACCAGGGGCCAGATCTATATCAATGGTAAAAACATTGTGCGCATGAAAAACAGTGAGGTGCCTTATTTGCGGCGGAAAATCGGGGTGGTTTTTCAGGATTTCCGCCTGTTACAGGATAAAACGGTTTTTGAAAATGTGGCCTTTGCCCTGCGGGTGGCGGAGGCGTCCGGAAAAGAAATCAAGCGGCTGGTACCAGGCATGCTGGAACTGGTGGGCCTGAAGGGAAAAGAAAATTCCTTTCCCCGGGAATTGTCCGGTGGAGAACAGCAACGGGTAGCTATTGCCCGGGCCATGGTCAACAACCCCCTGATGGTTATTGCAGACGAGCCTACCGGTAACCTGGACCCCGATACATCGCTGGGGATTATGAAACTGCTGGCTGATATCAACAAACTGGGGACAACCATTCTCATGGCCACCCATGATAAAGAAATGGTAAACATGATGCAAAAACGGGTGGTGGCTCTGGAAAACGGGCAGATTGTCCGCGATGAGGAGAAAGGAGTATATGGCTATGAAGATTAGGACCATGGGCTACCTGGCCGGGGAAGCCATGGTCTCCCTGCGCCGTAACGCCTGGCTGGCAGCGGCTTCTGCCGGTACGGTTGCTATCGCTTTGCTGATTTTAGGGGCGGCTCTGCTGGTTGTGTTGAATACCAATTCGGTGGCCACCCATCTGGAATCTCAGGTGGAAATTTCGGTAATTGTCAAAAAAGATTTACCCCGGGAACAGGTGGAAGAACTGGGGACGCGATTACGAAATTTGGCGGGAGTCAAGGAAGTGGATTTTGTTTCCAAGGAACAGGCCCTGGAGAAGATTAAAGAAAATTTCTCCGATCGCCGCGGGGTGCTGGAAGCGATCAAGGGACAAAATCCTTTGCCTGATGTTTATCGGGTGAAGATGCAAAAACCCGAGCAGGTTAAGCCAGCGGCCCAGGAGATAGAGACCATGTTTGGAGTGGACAAGGTTAAATATGGCCAGGGTGTAGTAGAAAAGCTGTTTGCTATTACTAACTGGGTTCGAGTGGCCGGTTCAGTCTTGATCGGACTCCTTTCCCTGGCGTCAGTCTTTCTGATTTACACTACTATTCGGTTGACTGTTTTCGCCCGCCGCAAGGAAATCAATATCATGAAATACCTGGGGGCAACCAACTGGTTTATCAAATTGCCATTTGTTCTGGAAGGGCTGGTAATCGGGCTGATTGGGGCCGGAGTAGCGGTGGGAATTCTTTATTTTTCCTATACCTCTTTGCTGGAAACGGTAACTGTTTCCCTGCCCACCTTGCCCCTGACCCGGGACTGGCGGCAGCTGGCCCTGGTGTTTGAGGGCCTGCTGGGAGCAGGGGTTTTACTGGGGGTGTCAGGTAGCTTTATAGCTGTTCGCCGCTATCTACATGTCTGATGGGGGAGGGATTAAATTGCGTCGTCTGGTTTCGTTACTGCTAATATCCGTACTGACTCTTACTACGGTAAGCAGTGCTTTTGGGGCTGACAGCAGCCGCAGTCGGGAGCAAAAGGCCATCAAGGAACTTAATAAAATCAGGGCCCAGAAAAAGACATTAGAAAAGAGAAAGGATGCCACTGAAGAAGAAATCAAACGCCTGGCCGATGCTATCGACCGGGTTAAATCGGAAATAGATAATCTCCAGGAAGATATTCAGGCCAAGGAGAAGACTATCCGGACGCTGGAAGAGCAGATAGCGGCAGCGGAAGAGGAGCTGGCTCAGGCCAACCAGGAACTGAATGAACAGGTGGAACAGCTTAACAACCGCTTGCGGGACCTTTATGAAAACGGGGCGGTCAGCTATCTGGAAGTGCTACTATCCGCTGAGGATTTCTCTGACTTTTTAACCAGAGTTGACTACATGCAGGCCATTATCCAGCAGGACGGGCAGCTGGTGGAACAGATTGAAGCCAAGCAAAATGAGATTAAGGCCAAGAAAAAGAGTTTGCTGGAGCGTAAACAAAAAGTGGCTGAATTAAAACAGGCCACAGAAGCTAAGAAAGAAGAAAGCTTGGCCAAAGAGGCGGAACATGAACAGTTAAAACAACAGGCAGAAGCCAATTTGGACAAGTTCCAGGAGGAAATTGAGCGCCTGGAGGAGGAAGAAAGCCGCAAGGTAGCGGAAATTATCCGCATTCGGGAAGAAAGAAAGCGGCAGGAAAATCAGCAGAATACCCCGCGCGGGGAAGGGGCAATGAAATGGCCGGTGCCCGGGCATGGGCGGATTACCAGCGGTTTCGGCTGGCGCGTACATCCCATTTACGGGGAAGCCCGTTTCCACCGGGGTATTGACATCGGCGCTCCCCAGGGCACACCCATTGTAGCGGCCCAGGATGGGGAAGTGATTTATTCAGGCTGGATGAGCGGATATGGCAATGTGGTGATCATCGACCATGGGGGTGGCATCAGCACCCTTTATGCCCACATGTCAGCCCGCAGTGTCAGTGTAGGGCAGCAGGTTAGTAAGGGCGAAACCATTGGTCTGGTGGGCAGTACTGGCCGCAGCACAGGTCCCCATCTGCATTTTGAAGTGCGAAAAAATGGAGAACCGGTCAATCCGCTGGGATATGTGTAAGAATTTGCGAAAGGGTCAAATCTGGCCCTTTCTTGTTTTTTCTTGCCCGGTATTGTAGTATAGTAGTTGTGAAGTATTGGAGGTGAACTGGTTCTTGAAAGCGCTGAAAAGAATAATTCTGATTATTATGGTCTTCCTCAGTGTGGTAGGTCTGGTGGCATTGCCCTTTCTGTTTGCCATAGTGCAGAATTGGACAGAAGTACGCCATTTATTACAGGTAGTTGACCTGGTAGAAGAAAATTATATTGAACCAGTGAATAGCGGGCGTCTGGTGGAGGGAGCAGCCAAAGGCATTGTTGAGGCGCTGGATGATCCCTATTCCGTTTACATGGATAGCAAAACTTTTAAACATTTGCAGGAACAGATTTCCGGGGCTTTTGGCGGGGTCGGTATCCAGGTGGCCGTAAAAGACAAACATATTACAGTAATTGCGCCCATTAAAGGGACTCCTGCCTACCGGGCTGGCATTAAGGCCGGGGATGTGATTGCCAAAATTAACGGAGAAGATGCCCTGGATATGGATATTGAGCGGGCTGTGCAGTTGCTTAGGGGCAAGCCTGGTACAACGGTAAAAATCACGGTTGTACGCAAGAATGAAAGCAAACCCCTGGAGTTTACTCTGACCAGGGAGATTATCAATGTTCCCAGTGTGGATGGTAAATTATTGTCAGACCTGCCGGTGGCTTATATCAGCATCAGCATGTTCAATGAGCATACCGGTGATGAGCTGGTCAAGGTCCTGAATGATCTGAAAACCGAAGGGGATTATAAAGGCATAATTCTCGACCTCAGGGATAACCCCGGGGGTGAGTTGACCGCTGCTGTCAAAGTTGCTGACCAGTTTATTGGCAAGGGGCCGGTGGTAACCATCCGTGACCGGAAGGGAGTAGTACAGGTCGAGGATTCCGATGCCGGCAAACTCAATTTACCTCTGGTGGTACTGGTCAATGGCAACAGTGCCAGTGCTTCGGAAATAGTTGCTGGTGCGATCCAGGATTATCAAGCTGGGGTACTGGTTGGGACCAGGACCTTTGGTAAAGGGGTTGTTCAGACTATTTATCCCATCGATAACACCACTGGTCTTAAATTGACTACTTCCAAATATTTTACTCCCAAAGGCAGAGATATTCACAAAAAGGGAATCACTCCTGATATAGTTGTAGAACAGCCGGAAAACGGGGAGGACCTGCAGTTAGCCAAAGCCAAGGAAATAATCCGGGCTAAACTGTATTAATTTACGAGGGGAAAGGGGGCATTTTGATGCTGGTTGATGTATCTGACCTGTGGGTTATTGCCAAACAGGTCTTGCTCATCCCTTTTGAAGCCCCCGCTTCAGTACTGATTATCCTGGTTCTCCTCTTTCTTCTCCAAAAAAAGCAATTTAAACGCTATTTCGGGGATAGGGCCGGTTTTCTGGCCTATAGCAAAGCCCTGGCCAGCCAGGCCCTCTGGGGTTTGGCTGGCGGAATCCTGGGCAGCTGGTTGCTGCTGGGCCTGGGCATTGATATTGATAGTCTGGGAGTACAGTGGCTCTGGCCCCTGGCTTTGATTCTGATGTTATTCCATCACCGCTTTTTATGTTTTTCCTATGCTGCCGGGATACTAACTCTGAGCAACCTGCTCTGGGGCTGGCCTGAAGTCAATGGTGTCCAGTTGATGTACCTGGTAGCTGTCCTGCATCTGCTGGAGGCAGTGCTGATCTGGTTTACCGGGGCCCGTTATGCGGCGCCCATTACTGTGGCCCATCCCCGCCAGGGTACGGTGGGAGGCTTTTATCTTCAGGCTTTCTGGCCCATTCCCCTGGTGATCTGGGTTCAATCCGGCGCTGATTTCTATCTTTTACCATTGCTAGCTGTTCTTGGCTATAGCGATTTGGCTCTGACCCGGCTGCCCTGGCAGCGGGCACGGCGTACAGCCTGGCAGTTAGCCGGTTTCAGTCTGGTGCTGGGTGGTTTGACCTGGCTGGCCAGTTTTTATCCCGGGCTATTGCCGCTGGCAGCCCTGTTCAGTCCCCTGGGACATGAACTGGTGGTGCACGCCAGTCCCCGGGAGGAAATGGCAGGCAAACCGCGCTGGCAATCCACTGCGGAACGGGGCTGGCAGGTACTGGCCACCCAGCCGGGCAGTTTTGCCGAGTGGCTGGGCCTGCGCCAGGGTGACTGGTTGTTGAATATCAACGGGCAGCCGGTGGGGGAAGATCTGCTAGCAGTTAGGGGCTGGGTGACGGTGGACTTTATTACCGCTCAGGGCCAATGGCAGCGCAAAATCGGCTTTCTGGCTCAGCACCATCAGTGGGGGATGACTCTTTCCCCGCAGGCGGAAGACCAGCCAGAAGTGCGGCTTTCCTTTGAAGGACTGGCGAAAAGGTTGTGGCAAAAACTGTTCCGGCAAAAGGAGGACTCCCGATGGATTTGACCCGGTTAGCGGAACAGGCGTTAGCATGCAATAAATGCGGGTTGAGGCAACAGGCTACCCAGGTGGTTTTCGGGGAAGGCAATCCCCGGGCTGATCTGATGTTTATCGGGGAAGGGCCGGGAGCGGAAGAAGACCGGCAGGGGCGACCCTTTGTCGGGGCTGCGGGTCAGCTGCTGACCCGGATGATTAGTGCCATGGGCTGGCGGCGGGACCAGGTCTATATCGCCAATATCGTCAAATGTCGGCCGCCGGGCAACCGCGTCCCTAAACCGGAAGAGGCCCGGGCCTGTTTGCCCTGGCTATATCAACAAATCGACCTGGTGCAGCCGAAAATTATCGTCTTGCTGGGCAGTACAGCTCTGCAAAATCTGATCAAACCCGGGGCGGCTATTACTCAATATCGCGGGCGCTGGTTTGTTGATGAACGCGGTATCTGGGTTATGCCCACCTATCATCCGGCTGCTTTGCTGCGGGATCCGGCCAAAAAGGCAGAATGCTGGCAGGATTTACAACAGGTGATGGCCGCCCTGGAGTATATGGGACTTCATCCTAATTCATACTAAGGATGAAGTCTTTTTTAATGGGGTGGATGAACATGGGCCGTCGCATTGTTGCTTTTTCGCTTGTGCTCCTGGTCGTGTTGACGGGCGGTTGTGGTTTGTTGAAAAAGGCCAAAAAGCCACTCAGCAAAAAAGAAAATGAAATTCCCATCGGAGTCGCCATGGCTAACATGGCGGGGGATGGCTATCCCTTTTTCAAAAAGGAGATGGACAAAGGAGCAAAGCCTGCCAAAGTCAAGCTGCTCTGGCAGGATGCCAAAAATGATGGTCCGACTCAGGCAGTACAGGTGGAAAAACTATTAGAGAAAAAAATCAAGGCCCTGGTTTTGCTGCCGGCGGATGCCGCCATTGCCAGAGATATAATCAGCAAAACTGCGCAGAAAAAGGTTAAGATTCTGATCCTGGAGAATTTGCCCCGTGACGTCAATGCCGATGGTTTTTTGTCTCCAGACTGGTTGCGGGCAGGGGAATTGCAGGGGGAGCTGTTAGTAAAGCAAAAATTCAAAGGCAATCTCCTGGTTTTGACAGCAGCGCAGCCTTCCATGGTGGAAGAAGCCCTGTTTGCTGGCTTGCAACGCAGCCTGCAGGGGCTAACGGGAATAAAGGTAAAACAAGCCCCGCTGGATGTAACTGGTAAGCCGGAAGATGTAGCCACACGGGCATATGAGGCATTAAAAAGCCAGACAGGCATTCAGGGTGTAGTGGTTCAGCATAGTTTGCTGGTCCCAGGACTGATCAAATACCTCAAGGAGAAAAAGGAAAAGCAGGAAACTCTGCCAGTGACGGTGGCCCTGGGGGCCAGCAAAGAAGGGGCGGCAGCTATCGCCGGCGACCTGCTGACAGCAGACGTAGACACCCGGCCCGATTTACTGGCCTATTATGCTCTGGCGGGGGCCAGCAAACTGGCCAAAAAGGAAATGCTGGAATATGATCAGAAAATCAAAAATGATGGGGCGGATGTGCCGGTCAAAGTTATTCCGGTACGCCTGATTCGCAAGGATAATCTCTATCTGCTGGAAGAACGCTGGGGTAAGATTAAACCCCTTGCCGTCAAAAGCGGCTCCGGTAGCCAGGGAGATTCTAAATCCGGAGAAAGCGAAAAGAAAGGTCAAAGTGCAGGGGAAAGCACGCCCAGTAAAATAAAGATAAAAGGCAAGGAAGGCAAAACCCTGGAACTGGAGTTGAAACCCGGGGAGAGCCTGGAGCTGGAGATAGATGGGGAAATCAAAGCCATGAAACGGGGGAAAGGAGAAGAACAGGAAGGACAGCAGGGAGGCACAGAATCAGGTCAGGGAACATAAGATAAAGCAGTAACCCGAAGCAAAGCGGGGGAGGAGCCATGTTTTACCATCCCTATGACCTGGTAGCCAGGCATATGGTCAATAACTGGTCTGGCTGGACCTTAATGCCCGGAGGAGGAAAAACTCCGGATAAACCGGAATTGGTGGAATTTGATGATCGCCTTTTTTTCTTTGTTCGTGGGCTTAATGATGGCCTCTGGATAAATAGCCTGCGGCCCTTTAATCCCAGCCCTTTCAGCGGCTGGCGGGAAGTGCCAGGAGGCGGTAGGGCCCGCAGTGGACCAGGAGCGGCGGTGTATCGCAATCGCCTTTACCTGGTAGTAAGGGGCTTAAATGATGGGATCTGGTATAACCGGATGGATGATGATGAAGACTGGGACGGTTGGATAGAAGTGCCCGGCGGTGGCCGCACGACGGGCAGCCCGGAGGCTGTGAACTATGGCGGTTTCCTCTGGGTGTTTGTCCGCGGAACTGACAACCGTATCTACTCTAATCGGCTCAACCGCGATGGAATCTGGAGCGGCTGGTCGGAGGTGCCTGGCAATGGCCGTACTTTGTCCGGGCCCGGTGCAGCCAGTTATCGCGGCTATCTCTACCTGTTTGTTCGCGGTACTGATGACCGCATTTATCTCAACCGCCTGTCACCCCTGGGGATCTGGAGCGGCTGGTCAGAGGTTCCCGGCGGCGGCTTGACCCTGGCGGAACCGGAGGCGGTGGTATTCCGCTCGGAATTGAACCTGTTTGTCAGAGGCACGGATAATGGTATTTACCAGAATATCCTGCGTCGGGACCTCTGGAGCGGCTGGTCTGAAGTCCCCGGTCAGGGTCGTACTCCTTCCGGACCGGCAGCGGAAAACTTCCGCAACTTGCTCTGGCTGGTGGTGCGGGGGATGGATGACAGCATATATTTTAATGTCAAAGTCTTTTAACCCGGTTTTGGCCGGGCTTTTTGTTTACTCGGAGACAATTTCGCTGTATCATATACTATGTGAGAACAAATATACGGAGTTGAAGGCAGATGGAGTTTAAGCTAAAATCCGAGTTTACCCCCAAAGGGGACCAGCCGGAGGCTATAGCCCGGCTGGTAGAGGGGTTAAATAAAGGTTATCGCTATCAGACCCTGCTGGGTGCTACCGGCACCGGCAAAACCTATACCATGGCCCAGGTAATCGCCCGGGTACAGCGGCCGACCCTGGTGATTGCTCACAATAAAACCCTGGCAGCACAGCTGGCCAGTGAGTTCAAGGAATTTTTCCCGGACAATGCGGTCGAGTATTTTGTCAGCTATTATGATTATTATCAGCCAGAGGCCTATATTCCTCAGACTGATACTTATATCGAAAAAGATGCCTCTATCAATGATGAAATCGACAAATTGCGCCATTCGGCCACGGCAGCCCTGTTTGAGCGGCGGGATGTCATTATTGTGGCCAGTGTTTCCTGTATCTACGGCCTGGGTTCCCCCCAGGAATACCGGGAAAACATGTTTTCCCTGCGGCCGGGGCAGATCTGGGATAGGGAGCAGATTTTACGCCGCCTGGTGGACATGCAGTATAATCGCAATGACCTCAATTTTACCCGGGGTACATTCCGGGTGCGGGGAGATGTAGTCGAAGTTTTCCCGGTCGCCTCCAGTGAGCGGGCCATTCGGCTGGAACTGTTCGGAGATGAACTGGAGCGCATAGTGGAGTTCGACCCCCTGACCGGAGAAATTTTCGGGGAGCGCCGGCATGTGGTGTTTTTTCCGGCCTCTCACTATGTGACCGGTCGTGAGACATTGGAGCGGGCCCTGGCTTCCATTGAAGCAGAGCTGAAAGAAAGGCTGGAAGAACTGCGGGCTCAGAATAAACTGCTGGAAGCCCAGCGGCTGGAGCAGCGGACCCGGCATGACCTGGAGATGCTGAGGGAAATGGGCTTTTGCCAGGGGATTGAAAACTATTCCCGGCATTTAACAGGGCGGGCGCCGGGGGAACCGCCTTATACCTTGCTGGACTATTTCCCGGATGACTTTTTGATTATGGTGGACGAATCCCATGTCACTATTCCCCAGATCGGAGCCATGTATGAAGGGGATCGCTCCCGCAAACAGGCCCTGGTGGATCACGGTTTCCGTTTGCCCTCTGCCTTTGATAACCGCCCCTTGAAGTTCAGCGAGTTTGAGCAGAAAATCAATCAGATTATTTTCGTTTCCGCTACCCCCGGTCCCTATGAACTGGAAAAGAGTGCGCAAATAGTGGAACAGATCATCCGTCCCACCGGCTTGCTGGATCCGGAAATTCATGTTCGTCCCACTAAAGGGCAGATCGATGACCTGGTAGGGGAAATCCGGCAACGAGTGGAACGGGATGAGCGGGTGCTGGTCACTACCCTGACCAAGAAAATGGCGGAGGACCTGACTGATTACTTGCGGGAACTGGGCATCAAAGTCCGTTACCTGCATTCGGATATTAAAACCCTGGAGCGCATGTTGATTTTGCGCGACCTGCGCCTGGGGGTCTTCGATGTCCTGGTTGGCATTAACTTACTCAGAGAAGGCCTGGATTTGCCGGAGGTAAGCCTGGTCGCCATTCTGGATGCTGACAAGGAAGGTTATCTCCGTTCTGAACGGTCCTTGATTCAGACCATCGGCCGGGCGGCTCGCAATGCCAATGGTCAGGTGATCATGTATGCTGACCGCATTACCGATTCCATGGCCAGAGCCATCCAGGAGACCAACCGCCGCCGCAGTAAACAGATGGCTTACAACCAGGCCCATGGCATTGTGCCCCAGACGGTGCGCAAGGCGGTCCGGGATGTAATTGAGGCCACCCAGGCGGTAGCCGAAGCAGCGGCTAAATATGGTGAATCCACTGGCAAGAAGAAAAAGCTGAACAAAAGAGAGGTAGACAAACTGCTGCGGCAACTGGAGAAAGAAATGAAAGAGGCTGCCCGGCGCCTGGAATTTGAGCGGGCAGCGGAATTGCGGGATGCTATCCTGGAATTGCGCGCAGAATACCTGAGCTAAACAGGAGGTTAACAGCATTGATTAAAGATATTGTTGTAAAAGGTGCCAGAGTTCATAATCTGAAGAATATAGATATTACCATCCCCAGGGACAAGCTGGTGGTGCTCACCGGTTTATCCGGTTCCGGCAAGTCCTCTCTGGCCTTTGATACCATCTATGCCGAGGGCCAGCGCCGTTATGTGGAAAGCCTTTCCGCCTATGCCCGGCAGTTTCTGGGTCAGATGGACAAGCCGGATGTGGATTACATTGAGGGACTATCCCCGGCTATATCCATTGACCAGAAAACCACCAGCCGCAACCCCCGTTCCACGGTGGGTACGGTGACGGAAATCTATGACTACCTGCGGCTGTTGTTTGCCCGCATCGGTCGTCCCCATTGCCCCCGCTGCGGCCAGCCCATTCAACAGCAAAGCCTGGACCAGATGCTGGACCAGATTCTGGGCCTGCCGTCAGCCAGCCGCCTGCAGATCCTGGCTCCCCTGGTACGAGGGCGTAAAGGGGAACATGCCAAACTGCTGGAGGAAATTCGCAAACAGGGATATGTCAGGGTGCGGATAGATGGGCAGATTTATGACCTGAATGAACCCATCAGCCTGGAAAAGAATAAAAAGCACACCATTGAGGTGGTGGTGGACCGGATTGTGCTGAAGGAAGGCATTCGCCAGCGCCTGGCCGATTCCCTGGAAGTGGCCCTGAAGCTGGGGGAAGGGATTGCAGTGGTGGATGTAATTGACGGCGAAGAACTAACTTTCAGTGAAAACTTCGCCTGTATCGATTGCGGTATCAGTATCGAGGAAATTGCCCCCCGGCTGTTTTCCTTCAACTCCCCTTTTGGGGCCTGTCCGGAATGTACGGGGCTGGGGCAGAAGATGGAAATCGATCCGGAGCTGGTGATTCCGGACCCGGAAAAAAGCATCGCTGAAGGGGCGATCCTCCCATATAGCAGCACTAACCAGTGGATGTGGCAATTGCTGGCGGCGGTGAGCAAACACTTTGGTTTTGATCTCCATACCCCCATCAGTCGCTTTACCCCTGAGCAAAAACAGGTCCTCCTTTATGGTGCTCCGGGACAGAAAATCCACTGGACCTTTTACAGCAGTTATGGACGCAAACATACCATGGATTCGGTCTGGGAGGGGATTATCCCCAACCTGGAGCGACGCTACCGGGAATCCACTTCCGAGAGCGTCAAGGCGGAAATTGAGGAATACATGACCACCAAACCCTGTCCGGCCTGTCAGGGAGCCCGCCTGAAGCCGGAAGCCCTGGCCGTACTGGTGGGAGGCAAGAATATCCGGGAAGTGACTGACCTTTCGGTGGAAGAGGCCCTGCGCTTCTTTGAGGAATTAGCGCTGACTGAGCGGGAACAGCTGATTGCCCGTCAGATCCTCAAGGAAATCAAGGCGCGCCTGGGTTTTCTCAATAATGTGGGCCTGGATTACCTGACCCTGAGCCGGGCGGCCCATACCTTATCCGGAGGTGAAGCCCAGCGCATCCGGCTGGCCACCCAGATCGGTTCCGGCCTGGTAGGAGTGCTCTATATTCTGGATGAACCCAGCATCGGCTTGCACCAGCGGGACAATGACCGCCTGCTGGCTACCCTGAAACAGCTGCGGGACCTGGGCAATACCCTGCTGGTGGTGGAACACGATGAAGATACCATTCTGGCCGCCGACCATGTCATCGATATCGGCCCTGGAGCCGGGGCCAATGGCGGGGAAGTGGTGGCCCAGGGGACAGTGGCGGAAATCATGGCCAATCCCCGCTCCCTGACCGGTCAGTATTTGAGTGGCAAAAAACGCATTCCGGTGCCGGCCCTGCGTCGGCCCCCCAATGGCAAATATCTGGAGATCATCGGGGCCCGGGAGAATAACCTGAAAAACCTGAATGTCCGCATTCCCCTGGGGGTATTTGTCTGTGTCACCGGGGTTTCCGGTTCCGGCAAATCCACTCTGGTCAATGAAATACTCTACAAGGGAGTTGCTGCCCATCTTTATCGGGCCAAGGATAAGCCCGGTGCCCATCAGGAAATCCGGGGCCTGGAGCATATCGACAAAGTAATCGATATCGACCAGTCCCCTATTGGCCGTACTCCCCGCTCCAATCCGGCTACCTATACCGGGGTCTTTGACGCTATTCGGGAGGTTTTCAGCCAGACTCCGGAAGCCCGGGTGCGAGGTTATAAGGCCGGAAGATTCAGTTTCAATGTTAAGGGGGGCCGCTGTGAAGCCTGCAGCGGGGATGGGATTATCAAGATTGAGATGCATTTCCTGCCCGATGTCTATGTCCCCTGTGAGGTATGCAAAGGCAAGAGGTATAATCGGGAGACGCTGGAAGTGAAGTACAAAGGCAAAACCATCGCTGATGTGCTGGAAATGGTAGTGGATGAGGCGGTGGAATTTTTCCAGAATATCCCCAAAATCCACCGTAAACTCAAGACCTTGCAGGATGTGGGCCTTGGCTATATCAAACTGGGGCAGCCGGCCACCACCCTGTCCGGCGGGGAAGCCCAGCGGGTCAAGCTGGCTACCGAGCTCAGCCGCCGCAGCACCGGCCGCACTCTTTATATCCTGGATGAGCCCACCACCGGTTTGCATATGGCTGATGTGGACAAACTATTACAGGTACTACACCGGCTGGTGGAAAACGGTGACACGGTGGTGGTGATCGAACACAACCTGGATGTAATTAAAACCGCCGATTATATCATCGATCTGGGGCCGGAAGGAGGCAATAAGGGCGGAGAGATAATCGCCCAGGGCACTCCGGAGGAAGTGGCGGCCCAGCCTCAGAGTTATACCGGCCAGTTCCTGGCCCGGCTGCTGGCCCGGGAGCGTCAGCTAGCATAGAGAGGGAGGTAATTAACATGAAGGTAAACATTAAATGGCAGGGGAAAATGCATTTTCTAGGGCGGGGGGCCCAGGAGGTGGATATTCCCATCGATGCTGCTCCGGCTGCCGGTGGTGAAGGCAAAGGCGCTTCGCCCATGGAGTTATTGCTAATGGGGGTTGCGGGCTGTACCGCCATTGATATTGTCTCCATTCTGGAGAAGATGCGCCTCAATTTGCAGGATTTTGTTGTAGAGGTTGAAGGGGAGCGGGCTGCTGATCACCCCAAAGTATTTACTGAAATCACCCTGGTTTACAGGGTCTGGGGCGAAATTCCAGAGGAGAAGCTGGTCAAGGCCATTGAACTGTCCCTGGATAAATACTGCAGTGCTTCTAACACCGTCAAAGGGGTAGCTAAAATCAATTATCGCTACGAAATTAACGGGGTGGTATGATGAAAAAACGGCAATGCTGGAGCTGGCTGCTGTTTTTCTCCTTGCTGCTCGGCGGATGCAGCTTGCCCGGTATGGGGCCAGCTGCCGAGGATTTGAGCAAAGCAGCAAGCCAGTTTGCTGAAGCCCGCCTGAGCCGGGAGGAACAGAGTTTGCGCAATACCCTGACCACGGCCCGACGGAGTCAGGTAGCGGAAATCTTAGGCCCCCTTAATCCCCACTGGGTCGGCTATCAAATCGGAGCAGTGGATACAGAGCAAAAAACAGTGACTGTCCGCTGGCAGGAAACCTACTCCGACCGCAGTTATACCCGGGTCTATCAAAGCCGGCTCAAACTGAAAAAAGAGGAAGGCCAGTGGCGGGTAGATGGCATTGAGGACCTGACCCCCGACTGGCTGGTAACCGCCCGGGATATTGCACTGGTATTGCAGCAAAAGGGCGGGCAGGCCCGTACCCTGCTGTCCCTGGAACAATTGCCCAATGTAGCTTCTCCCCTGGGGGCGGAGCCGGGGACGGAATTCGGTGTTGGGCGGGAAGGCTTTGGCCCCCTGGCCCTGCGGCCGGATGGGAAGGAGCTGGCCCTGTCCACCCGCGGCCTCCATGCCTTTATTGCCCTGCTGCCGACTGAAGCTGCTGCCAGGCCGGCCTTAAAGCCCCTGGATTTGTACTTTGAAGGAGGAGTGGCGGCTCTGGCCTGGTCACCGGAGGGCAAATATCTGGCAGCCAATCTGGATACGCCTGCCGGGACCCGGCGTCTGGTAATTTATGAGCCGGGAGTGAAAAAGGTGTTGAAAACCCCTTTTGATGAGCAGTTTCCCTGGACTAACTATGATTTGAATTTTCTCTACTGGCTGCCGACTGGTCCGGAGATTTATTTCCTGGTGACGGCGGCTCAGGGGACTGTACCCCAGCAGGGGGCAGAAGGAATCTGGAAATGGTCCCTGGCTACGGGGAAGCTGGAACAGGTGAAGAAATGAGAAACCAGGCCTTGCCGGTAAATCGGTCAGGCCTGGCTTTTTTAATTACCTCGTCATAATCTATTTAAAGAGTAACTGCTTTTCTATAAATTTCGTTTTTAGAATTAGAAGAGAGTATCTTCTCTATAAAGAATGAAGAAACTAAATAAGCAGGGAGGCTTATGCCAATGTGCAGGAAAGTGAACTTGTAGCCTAAAGAGGCAATTTCAAAAAGTACAATAGGGAGTTTTGTGCTTGACCATACTCCTAAAAAAAATAATACATAAGCTAGACGAGCGCCTTTTTTTAATAAAAGGGCAGCAATAGGGAAGGCTGCATATAAGGGTCCAGCAGCTGCTGTGCCTAAGAAAAATGCAACGGCTATTCCTTTTATTCCTGAATGCTGTCCCATGTATTTTATCATAGTTTCTTTTGGTGTCCATACATCTAATAGTCCAACGAGGACAAAGGTAGGAGGAAGTATTTTGAGCATGGTTATTATGTTTGAAAGAAAAATGCTAAAGGCCTTTGTTCCTGTAGGTTTATCATAAAAATAAATAGCAATTGTAATAATAAATAAAAAGATGGCCCATTTGTATTTTTTGACTATAATCATTTATTCATCACCTGACTTATCAAAAAAGTAAAGAGTATACATATGATAAGGGCTAACCCGTTTCTCAGTATTGCAGTAGGTTTATTAAAATATTTGATCTCGGCAGGAAGGGTTGCAATTCCTACCGCCATAAGGGTTGATACAAAGGCAGCAACTTGAGTGTAACCGGCACCATTGCTTAATAAAGTAGCCCCAAGGGGAAAGGCGATAAAGCTTGGAATTAATGTAATGGAGCCTATAGACAAAGCAATGATAACACCTAGTATTCCTGACTGTTTACCAATGATTTTAGAAACAGTAGGAGGATTGATGATGGATAAGGATATTCCTACAAAAAACATAATAGACAATACTTCAGGTAATAAATTTAAAAAAGAATTTTTTGCCTTAATTAAGGCTTGTCTTGTTTTCTTTTTATCTTTAATAAACGAAAAAAGTAAACCTATAGAAGCTATATAAAGAATAAAATTATCCATTTATTTTTCCTCCTGAACAAACATTTTTTTATAGTGGGATAAAAAAAACTGTAAATTTTTAATTCTTTGCTGAATATCTTCGTTGTATTCTGCTAGTTTTTCTAATCCCAGAGGAGTTATTTTGTACCATTTCTTTGGAGGGCCTGGTTCTGTTGTATCCCAATAGGCAGTAACTGCATTCATTTTTAAAAGGTCTTTTAAAGCTCTATACAAGGCCGCCCCATCAATATTGTTATAAGGTAGTCTTTCGTTCATCTTATTTAAAAGCATTGAACCATAGGCTGGTTCTTCTGCTAACAACAATAAAACGAATGCAGGTACATGACGACCATATTTACCATTTGACATTGCATTTCACCCTTTCGATATTAAATGCATATATATGTTATTAACATTATAATGTTATCAATATATATGTGTCAATAATTATATAAAAAGATGGAGACATTCCTTTTACGCAATCACCAAATTAACTATTGACAAAACCCCGCTTTTTGTGTAACATAGAACATGCAATCCGGCGGCGTGGCGAAGTGGTAACGCAGCGGTCTGCAAAACCGAGATGCGTCGGTTCGATTCCGACCGCCGCCTCCATCTGACTGCTGAAGCTGAGTTTTCGTAAGATTTACGAAACTCAGCTTTTCTGCATAAGGGGACCTTTCCCGTCGGACACTATCCATAAGGAGGTGGCCGACCGTGGAACCTTATGCCATTGGCTCAGCCAGTGATACCAACCTGTTGAAAAAACACCTGTTACAGCAGTTTGACCGGCTGAAAGAAGAAGGCTTTCGCTTTGCCCTGAATGAATTTACATCCGGAGAATATACCTTCCTGGGTTTATCGGTCCACGATACTGGCCAGTTAGGTTATGCCGACAAGGAAATTCGCCAGATCATCCGCCATTTTGTGGCCGGGGCCGTGGCCGACCTGATTGTGGACCGCTGGGAAGAGGATTTGCTCTGGGGCTATATTCACAGCAACTACTATTACTTTGCCCCGGAAGAACAGCATCGCATCTTTGCCCTGGCCTGGCGGGAACTGAATGGGGAAGGACAGGAGCAGCTGGTGGTGCGCAAGCTGTTACGTAAGAACCGGATTACCGCCAAGGTGCTGGATTATCTGGCTACCAATCAAGAACTGGTAGTAGATGGCTTTCTGCGTTTTCGTTTACAGGAATATTTGCAGGAACTGGAACAGGCAGTGGAAAATGCCGTTGATGCCTTTCTTTTGGATCGGGAGTACCAGGAGTTCATCCGCCTGTTGCGCTACTTTGTCGACATCCAGGAACCGCGCACCCCGGAAGTCCATATTTTTTTTCCCCTCGACCGCCAGTTCCGCCTGGAAGACAGGGAGGGAGGGGCCCTGGCTGAGGATTTCGTGGATGACTGGTTGCAATACCAGCCGCCCAGTGAAATAAACCTGGATGACATCCTGGTTAGTGCCTTGATTACACTGGCTCCCGAACGGCTAATTATCCACAAAACCCCGGCCAACCGGCTCAAAACCAGGGGGATGCTGAAGGAGATTTTCGGCACCCGCTTGCAGGAGTGCTCAGGCTGCCATCGCTGTCTGGTCCATTAAACGAGGAGGGCTTGGCTTGTTACCGAAATGGGTAGTTTTGCCCCTGATTGGGGCTCTGATCGGATATGCTACTAACTACATTGCAGTGCGCATGTTATTCCGACCACGGCGGGCCTGGCATTTTCCCCTGATCAATTTTACTCTGCAGGGACTGATCCCCAAGCGTCAGGCGGAACTGGCCCGGGTGATCGGCCAGATTGTGGCGGAAGAGCTGCTGACAGCGGAGAAACTGGCGGAGGAATTGCGTCAGGTTATATTGAAACCTTCGGTTTTGCAGGCGATCAATCAGGGGGTGAAAAAGAGGGCGCTGGAAAAATTGCCTTCCTTTTTGCCTTTAGCCATGCGGACAGTGGCGGTGGAGTTAATCGGTGAGCTGGTGGATAAAGAGATACCGGCCTTACTGGGCAAAACCCTGGACAGGCTGGAGGGCCAGGTGGTGCAGGACCTGGAGCTGGCCCGGCTGGTGGAGGAGAAAGTGCTGGCCCTGGACCTGGACCAGCTGGAACAGCTGATCCTGAAGATTGCCGCCCAGGAATTGCGGCATATTGAAGTGCTGGGCGGAGTGCTGGGATTTTTTATCGGGCTCTTGCAGATTCTGTTTATTTAGGATATAATGTATAATCAAGTGAAAGCGAGGATGGGGACAAGTAGTCTCTCTTACCTCCTTCCAGAGAGGCGGGGTCACCGGCTGCAAGCCCTGCTAAGGAGAGGAGCAGATGAAACCACCCCGGAGTGCCGTTGCCAAAACCGGTTGGTGAGTAGTGA
>NZ_BDLR01000011.1:0-22521 GCF_002049395.1 Carboxydocella sp. JDF658
AGAGACCTTAAAAGAGCAAATATTGCATGGAGCGCAAATAGATCTTTTTCTTTCAGCCGGGATAGAACCTGTTCAGGATTTGTATAGCCAAAAAAAGGTTGCTGAAATTTTTGATTTTTTAAGGAATGAACTGGTTTTAGTTACAACTAAAGATAATAACATGATTAAAGATTTTAATGATTTGAAACAATCAGAGGTAAAACTGATTAGTATAGCTTTACCTTCTTCAGCGCCTGTGGGGAAATATGGTCTGGAGGTACTAGAAGCTCTAGGGCTGTGGGAAAAGGTTGATGAAAAAATAGTTTTTGCAAAAGACGCCAGCCAGGTTGCTTTGTTTGTGGCAACAGGTAATGCTGACGCAGGTTTAGTATATCGAACGGATGTGTATAAATTTAACAACCTAAAGGTTACTGCTATTGCGAACAAGAAACTACACAGTCCAATCGTTTACCAAATGGCTATATTAAATGAAGCAACAAATCTACGAGAGACGCGAGAATTTGCTCGATTTCTGTTACAAAGGGAAAGTCAAGCAATTTTTACGAAATATGGTTTTAAGAAAGGGATGGACTAAGATGAATACTATTGATTGGAGTCCGTTGTTATTATCTTTAAAAATTGCCCTTCTGGCAGTAGGAATAAATTTGTTGCTGACAATACCATTGGCCTGGATAATGAGTAAAAGAAAAATTTATTTAAAACAAATCTGGGAAAGCATCTTTATTTTACCGCTGGTTTTACCTCCTTCCGTAGTAGGCTTTGGGCTGTTGTTACTGGGCCATTGGCTAAAAGAAGTGCTGAATATCCAGATAGTATTTACCTGGTTAGGTGCATTCCTGGCAGCGACGATAGTTGCTTTTCCCATTATTTATCAGAGTATGCGCTATAGTTTTGACGCTATTGATGAACAGCTGGAAATGGCAGCCAGGAGTTTGGGGGCAGGAGAATGGCGAGTTTTTTGGACTATTACTTTACCCCTTGCCTGGCCAGGGATTGTTTCGGGACTGATTATGGGTTTAGCCAGAGCACTGGGGGAGTTTGGGGCCACATTAATGATTGCTGGCAATATTCCAGGACAAACCCAAACCCTTGCTACAGCAGTATATTATGCAGTGGAGGAAGGGAACTGGCAGAAAGCTGGTATACTGGTTAGCATTTTAGTATTAATTTGTTTCTGTTTAATTTATAGTTTAAATTCATGGATCCCATTGATTAAAAAACAATACAGGATGGAGGATAAGGATGTTGCAGGCCAATTTTTACAAAAAAATGCCTATGTACGATTTGAACGTTAACTTTCAAATCACTAATGAGGTTTTGGTCATTTATGGTCCTTCTGGTGCAGGTAAGAGTACGATTTTGCACTGTATCGCTGGTATTGTTACCCCGGAGAAAGGTTTAATTAAGTTTGGAGAAAAGATTTTTTATTCTCATAAACAAGGGTTGCAGTTACCGGTGAGAAAACGGGGGATCGGGTTTGTTTTTCAAGAGTTTGCCCTTTTTCCTCATCTATCGGTGAAAGAAAATATCCTGTACGGTATGAGGCGGAAAGGAAAAACCACGGTGGATTTCGATGAAATAATTGATATCTTAAGAATCAGACCTTTGTTAACTAGTTACCCGGGCAGCATATCAGGGGGAGAAAAGCAAAGAGTGGCACTGGCACGGGCTTTAGTCTCGGCTCCTGATTTATTGTTAATGGATGAACCAATGTCAGCACTGGATTGGGATTTAAGAAAAACTATACAACGGGAATTGAAACAAATGCAAAAACGCTGGCAGATTCCTATGATTGTAGTTACTCACGACCTGCAGGAAGGGGAATATCTGGCTGATAAAATGCTTCTGCTGGAAAAAGGCCAACAAATCTGGGGGCGGTTAGCATGACACTGAAGATTATTGATACTACCTTGAGAGATGGGGAACAGGCAGCAGGTGTAGTTTTTGGGATTGAAGATAAAATATTGATAGCCAGATGGCTGGATGCGATAGGTGTAGATTTTATTGAGGCAGGGATTCCGGCAATGGGGGAAATTGAACAGCGCTCATTGAAAAAATTAGCAGAAATAAATTTAAAGGCCAAACTCATTACCTGGAACCGGGCCAGAAAATGTGATATCTTGCAATCTATACAATGTGGTTTTAAATTGATACACATTTCTGTCCCTGCCTCGGATATTCAGATTCGTTATAAATTACAAAAAGATCGCCACTGGGTATTAGGTCAGTTGCGGGAAGTATTGTCTTTTGCCAGACAACAGGGATGCCAGTTTAGTGTCGGTGCTGAAGATGCTTCACGCGCCGACCTGTTTTTTTTAACCCAATTAGCCCAGGAAGCAGAAAAACTTGGGGCTACCAGGTTAAGAGTGGCCGATACTGTAGGCATCTTAGACCCTTTTCGAACTTTTGAAATGATCCATTTTTTAAGAGGAAAAGTTTCTATACCCATTGAGTTTCACGGCCACAATGATTTTGGTCTGGCAACAGCCAACGCTTTAGCCGCATACAAAGCCGGCGCATTATGGATTAACACAACGGCTGGCGGTTTAGGAGAAAGGGCTGGGAATACAAGTCTGGGCCAATTTCTACGGGTACTGGTTGAAATTAATAAGGAACATTTGGAAATTGACTGGCAGACAGTCAACCATCTAGAAAACTATGTTATAGAAAAAGCCAAAAAATGTCTGGCAGCCTGTTAGAAATATATACTGTATTCATACATTGCGTTCATAGACATAAACTTTCCTTCAATGTTATAATAAAACCTATCATTTTTATAATTTGTACAATAGGTAGGTGAGAAGCATGCTGGGAATTAGACCACGCATTCCATCAGGCTGTGCTATCAGTGGGATCATGAGCCGGAAAGGCCGGCGCATGAACGGAGAGGCAATAATCCAATCCATTGCCCTGATGCATGATCGCTCCAACGGACTGGGCGGCGGCTTTGCAGCCTACGGCATTTATCCGCAATATAAGGACCATTATGCTTTCCATATGATGTATCACTCAGAAACAGCGAAAATCAATACCGAAATGTATATTCGGGAATATTTTTTCATTGATGGTTCGGAACCTCTTCCCACCCGGCCTTTGCCCCAAATCGGGGAAAGCCCGATTTTGTGGCGTTATTTTCTGCGGGTGCGGCCAGAGGCGCTGAATGTTAACGGCTTCCTGAAAGATGAGAGGGATTTTGTAGTAGATGTGGTTATGTATATCAATAACCAGATCGACGGTGCCTTTGTGGCTTCTTCCGGCAAAAACATGGGAGCATTCAAGGGGGTCGGCTACCCGGAAGATATCGGCCGCTTCTACCGGCTGGAAGAATATGAAGCCTATCTCTGGACTGCCCATGGCCGTTTCCCCACCAATACTCCCGGCTGGTGGGGTGGGGCCCATCCCTTTTGCCTGCTGGACTGGTCGGTAGTTCATAATGGGGAAATCACCAGCTATGGCATTAATAAACGTTATCTGGAGATGTTTGGCTATAAATGCAATTTACAAACCGATACAGAAGTAGTAACATATATCTTCGACCTGATGGTGAGAAGACAGAAACTGCCATTTGCCATTGCGGCCAAAGCGGTGGCACCTGAATTCTGGCATAAAATTGACCGCTTGCCAGCGGATGAAAAAGAGCTGATTACAGCTATCCGTCAGGTCTATGGTTCGGCTCTTCTTAACGGCCCCTTCAGCATTATTCTGGGCCACAGCCGGGGCATGCTGGGGCTGTCTGACCGCATTAAACTCCGGCCCATGGTAGCGGCAGAAAAGGATGATCTGTTCTTCCTGGCCAGTGAGGAAAGTGCTATTCGGGAAATTTGCCCGGCTCCCGATCGGGTCTGGGCCCCCAGAGGTGGCGAACCGGTACTGGTAGAACTGGAAGAGGGGGTAGAGGTCTGATGAAAAGCATTGCAGCAGAATTTCGGGTAGTTATCGAACATGACCGCTGCCGCCGCTGTCAACGCTGTGTCAGGGAATGTTCCTTCGGGGCCCTGTCCTGGCAGGACCGGGTGGTAGCCAAACACCGGGACTGCGTGGCCTGTCGCCGTTGTATGTTCGTCTGTCCGGAGGATTGTATTTATATTACACAAAACCCGGCGGTTTTCAAGGAGAATGCCCACTGGCAACCCCGGGTAATCAATAATGTGAAAAAACAGGCGGCTACGGGCGCCAAGCTGCTGACTGCCACAGGCAATGACAAGCCCTGGAAAAACTATTTTGATCACATTGCCTTAGATGCCTGTCAGGTAACCAATCCTTCCCTGGACCCCTTGCGGGAACCCATGGAATTGCGCACTTATCTGGGTTCTCGCCCCGATGGCATCAAGGTGGTGGAAGGGCCTGGTGGTTACCGGCTGGCAGAGCCGCTGCCGCCGCAGATCAAGCTGGAAACACCTCTGGTATTTGCCGCTATGTCCTTTGGTGCCATTAGCCTGAATGCCCACCGGGCCCTGGCCAAAGCGGCAGCGGCAGCCGGGATCCTTTATAATACCGGGGAGGGCGGATTGCATCCTGAGTTGTATCAGTATGGGCAGAATACTATTGTGCAGGTGGCTTCCGGGCGTTTTGGCGTTACCCCGGAATATCTCAACCAGGCTGCCATGGTGGAAATCAAGGTGGGTCAGGGGGCCAAGCCCGGTATTGGCGGCCATTTACCCGGGGAGAAAGTGGATGGGGAAGTCTCCCGCACCCGTATGATTCCAGTGGGTTCAGATGCTATTTCACCGGCCCCTCACCATGATATCTACTCTATTGAGGACCTGGCCCAGCTGATTACTGCCATCAAAGAGGCTACCAATTACAGCAAACCGGTAGCGGTAAAAATCGCCGCTGTGCACAATGTAGCTGCTATCGCCAGCGGCATAGCCCGGGCTGGAGCCGATGTTATCACTATCGATGGCTTTCGGGGCGGTACCGGGGCCACGCCAGCCATGATTCGGGATCATGTCGGCATCCCTATTGAACTGGCTCTGGCTGCTGTTGATGATCGTTTGCGCCAGGAAGGAATCCGCAACCGGGTCAGCATTATCGCCGGGGGGGGTATTCGCCACAGTGCCGATGTGGTCAAGGCCCTGGCATTAGGGGCTGATGCCGTCATGATCGGTACTGCTGCCTTGATTGCTCTGGGCTGTACCATGTGCCAGAAATGCTATTCCGGGCGTTGTGCCTGGGGCATTGCTACTCAGGACCCCAACCTGACCAGACGGCTGGATCCGGAGTGGGGAGCGGAACAGCTGACCAATCTGATTCGGGGCTGGTCCCTGGAAATTAAGGAAATACTGGGGGCCATGGGGGTCAATGCCGTAGAAAGCCTGCGGGGCAGTCGGGAACGGCTGCGGGCTGTGGGCCTGACTGCGGAAGAAATGGAGATTCTGGGCTTAAAACATGCCGGCCGCTAAGGGGGGGACAGGGAATGCAGAAACTGAATGGGAAAGGAATGCACTATAAAGACTTGAACCAGTGGCTAAAAGCCCAGGTAGCGGCAGGAGAACGGGAATTTTTGCTGGAAAATATCAATGGTCAGCGCTATCTTGGGACCGGTATCAGTGCTGATATAACCATCACCGTCCAGGGAACCCCGGGGTCTGATCTGGGGGCGTTTCTGGATGGTCCTACCATCATCGTCCACGGCAATGGCCAGGATGCCATCGGCAACACCATGAATGCGGGTAAAATTGTCATCCATGGTCAGGCCGGGGATGTTCTCGGCTATGCCATGCGGGGAGGCAAACTTTTCATCCGCGGCAGTGTGGGCTACCGGGTAGGTATCCACATGAAGGAATACCAGCAGCAACGGCCGGTAATGGTGATCGGCGGTAGTGCCGGCGACTTCCTGGGTGAATACATGGCCGGGGGTATACTGGTGGTACTGGGACTGGACCGGCAGCCTAACCAGCCTCTGGTAGGGGAACTGGTTGGTACAGGCATGCACGGTGGTGTCATCTATCTGCGGGGAGAAGTGGATCCTGCTCAACTGGGCAAAGAGTGCAGCATTTTTCCAGCTGATACTGAAGACCTGCAATTATTGCGGGCTATTCTAGCTGAGTACTGTCAGGACTTCAGCCTGGAGCTGGATGCTATCATGGGAGAGCAGTTTTTCAAACTCCGTCCAGTTTCTACCCGGCCTTACGGGCAGTTATATGTAGGATAAGGAAAAATCAAGAAGGAGGGCGCTAAAGTGCCCTCCTTTTTACATTATACCAGGCTTAGTTTGACCAGATCTTTAAACAAAACAGTGTTAGCACCAATCATAACCCCTAAGGCAGTTTCGCCAAAGGTATTGACAATGACATCTTCATCATTGGGAACTTTAACTCTGATTTCATAATCGGTAACGGTGACTAACAAAGCTACAGTCGAGCTGTTTGACTTATTAGGGTTAAGAGTAACATTAATATCTGTGCCGATTTGGGTGGGACTGCCTGTGGTCCAGTCAAAAACCTGGATAGTTATTTGTCGCTGATCATCAGGGTCCAGGTTCACGGAATTGATGCGGACCTGTGTAGTGGAGGCATCTTTTCTAACTACCCCGGTTGATAAGGTGAGGTAATTATGTCCTTCATTAGTCATTTTCCTTATTCCTCCTTGTTTTCCCTTTATATCTGTATTAATTTATGTTGTTGTCAGAACAAGTGGGCTGGTTAATTTGTCTAATTTTTACCTATTTGGTGGCACTTGGGCCATAGCAATAAACAATATGAGGATACAATATGAGGATAGCATTTGTCAGTATTTTCAGGTACAATAATAGAGGTGGTCCACCATAGGAAGACAAGACAGGGAGGTAACAGTATGCATTACGACATTGTCATTTTAGGCGGTGGTCCTGGGGGGTATGTAGCTGCTATCCGGGCGGCTCAGTGGGGAGCCAGGGTAGCAGTGGTGGAAAAAGAAGAACTGGGAGGTACCTGTCTGAACCGGGGCTGTATTCCCACCAAAGTGTTTACTGCGGCGGCAGGGCGGGTGGCCCAGCTTAAAGAAGCAGCAGAATGGGGGCTGAATACCGGTTCTGTTCAGATCCAATGGGAAAAGATATTAAATCGCAAAAATCAGGTAGTAGAACGGCTGGTCAAGGGAATTCACTTCCTGTTCAAAAAGAATAAAATTACCCTGGTAAAAGGAACTGGACGTTTAACGGGAACTAACCAGGTCACGGTAAATACACCAGAAGGAGAAGAGCTGGTACTGACTGGACAAAACATCATACTGGCTACAGGTTCGGAACCGGCACTGATTACAGACCTGGGTTATGATGGCCAGCGGGTAATCACCAGTAATGAGGCTTTGAATCTGATGGAGATTCCCAGGCGCCTGGCGATTATCGGTGGCGGTGTTATCGGCTGTGAATTTGCCTCGATTTTCCGGGAAATGGGCAATGAAGTTACGGTAATCGAAGCTATGAAATCCATTCTGCCCACAGTGGATCCGGAAATCAGCCGTCAACTGGGAGTTATCTTCCGTAAAGCTGGCATCAGTGTCAAAGCCGGGGTTAAAGTGGAACAGGTGGAAAAGGGGGAGGAAATTACTCTTACTTTGTCCAACGGGGAAAAAGTAGCGGCTGACCTGGTTTTGATTTCGATTGGTCGTCAGCTCAATACCAGAGGTATTGGCCTGGAGAATTTAGGAGTAGCTTTGGGAGAAAGAGGAGAGGTGCTGGTAGACGAATATGGACGTACCAGCGTGCCGGGTATATATGCTATCGGGGATATTACCGGCAAACTGCAGCTGGCCCATGTAGCCAGTTATCAGGGCCTGGTAGCAGTAGCCCATATCCTGGGCAAGGAACTGCCGCCCCTCAAAGTGGAAGAGGTTCCAGCCTGTATTTTTACCCGACCGGAAATTGCTACGGTGGGTTTGACTGCCCTGGAAGCAGAAGCCAGAGGATATAAAGTTAAAACTGCCAAATTTCCCTTTATGGCTATTGGTAAAGCCCAGGCCATGGGGGAAACTGAGGGATTTGTCAAAATCGTTATTGAGGCGGAAAGCGGGGAAATTCTGGGCTGGCATATTATAGGGCCCCACGCCAGCGACCTGATCGCTGAGGGAACTCTGGCCCTGGTCAACCGTTTGGGACTTGCGGGGATTACCCGCACAGTTCATGCTCACCCCACCCTGGCGGAAGCTATGCTGGAGGCAGCAGAGGCAGCCCATGACCTGGCCATCCATATTTAGTGTATAGGGTCTGCCAATATTGACAATACTATGGTAGGCGTATATAATAAAGCATGGTCTCTTGATATACGGTATGAACCTAACAGGGGGTGTGGAGCTTGGCTGAATCCAGAAGGGTGATGATCAGCCTGCCCGATCAATTGCTGGCTGAGGTGGATGGTCTGGCTTCAGCGGAAAAACTGAACCGCAGCCAGTTATTTCGTGAAGCTGTCCAGCACTATATAGCAGAACGAAAAAAACGGCAGATCAGGGAGCAAATGATCCGCGGCTATATGGAAATGGCCCCGATTAACCTGTCTCTGGCTAACGAGTATATGGGCCTGGAGGTCGATGGAACCCTTCCCCTGTGGCAAGCGGCAGAGGGGGAATAAGTATGCGGATTCGCCGCGGTGATATCTTTTACGCAGAGCTTAGCCCGGTGGTGGGCTCAGAACAGGGCGGAACTCGACCAGTTCTGGTCCTGCAAAATGATATTGGCAACCAGCATAGTCCCACCACCATAGTGGCGGCCATTACTTCCCAGATCAGTAAAGCCAAACTCCCCACCCATGTGGAGATTAAAGCTAAAATCAGCGGTCTGGAAAAGGATTCTGTGATATTGCTGGAACAGATTCGCACCATCGATAAAAGCCGGCTGAGGGAGAAAGTTAGTACTCTGGATGAGGAGATCATGGAAAAAGTTAACCGGGCTATTGCTATCAGCCTGGGGTTGGAAGAAATATAGCAGGAGAGAAAGCCTGCCCTGTTCAGGGGCAGGCTTTTCTGTTAAAATAAAGGAGTGGAGAGGAGGAAAGAACGGTGCAGTTGCGCACAGTGGTAGCTGAAAAAGATGGCAGAACCAGAAATAAAATCAAGGAAATTTTAAGCCGGGCTGGCTTTATTGTTATTGGGGAGGCCAGTGACAGTGCCATGGCTTTGACCCTGGCCCGGGCTACTCAGCCAGATCTGGTGGTACTGGCTACCAATTTGCCTGGCTTGCCTTATTTGGAACTGGTGCGCATTCTGGACCAGGAACGGCTGGCCCCTGTACTGGTACTGGCCAATTATTCTCAAGCAGAGGAGCTGCGAACAATAGTACAGACCAGCTGGGCTGTCTCCTATTTATTGAAGCCGGTAAATGAACTGAATTTGCTGCCGGCAGTGGACCTGGCTCTGGCCCGCTTTCGTCAGAGTCAGGAGCTGATCCGGGAGATTCAGTCTTTAAAAGACGACCTGGAAACCCGTAAATTGCTGGATCAGGCTAAGGCCATGCTGATTAAGTACCGTCAGATGACAGAGGAACAGGCTTATCGCTATATTCAAAAACTGGCTATGGACAAACGTCAAACCAAGGCAGAAGTAGCCAGAGCTATAATTCTGGCTTTTGCTGAATAATCCTGTATACATTTTTAAACCTCTTGTCAACATTTACCCTGCATGTTATACTGATAATGTAATTAAATACTGGGCAAGATACAAAGGGGTATCTTGGTTAGGGCAATGGCGCCTTTGGGTTCACCGGCAATATTATGTTGGTGTGTCCTGAAGGCGTTTTGTATTTTTTGTATATTTATTATAGTAAAGGAAGGTGTGTGGAAAAATGGCATTAACCAAAGAAGATGTACTGCGTTTGGCCCAGGAAAACAATGTGAAGTTTGTCCGCCTGCAATTTGTGGACATTCTGGGCACTGTCAAAAATGTGGCTATCACTGTTGAACAGCTGGAAAAGGCCCTGGATGGGGAAATGATGTTTGATGGCTCTTCCATCGAAGGGTTTGTGCGGATTGAAGAATCCGACATGTATTTAAAGCCTGACTATGATACTTTCCTGGTTCTGCCCTGGCGGCCTCAGGATGGTGCAGTGGCCCGCTTGATCTGCGATGTATATACTCCTGAAGGCAAGCCCTTTGACGGTTGTCCTCGCGGTACCCTGAAGCGGATGCTGGCTAAAGCCGCTGAACTGGGTTATACCATGAATGTGGGTCCCGAATGTGAATTTTTCCTTTTCCATAAGGATGAAAAGGGCAAACCTACTACTATTACTCATGATGAAGGCGGTTATTTTGACCTGGCTCCTGTTGACATGGGTGAAAATGCCCGCCGGGATATGGTTCTGACCCTGGAAAAAATGGGCTTTGAAATCGAAGCTTCTCACCACGAAGTGGCTGAAGGCCAGCATGAAATTGACTTCAAATACGCTGATGCTTTGCGGACTGCAGACAATATTGTAACTTTCAAGACTGTAGTGCGCACAATCGCTCAAATGCACAATCTGCATGCCACCTTTATGCCGAAACCTGTTTTTGGCATTAACGGTTCCGGTATGCATACCAATGTCTCCCTGTTCAAAAACGGGCAGAATGCTTTCTTCGATCCCAATGGGGAGTACCAGCTGAGCAAGGATGCTATGTACTTTATCGGTGGTATTGTTAAGCATGCCCGTTCCATTGCGGCCATCACCAACCCGCTGGTCAACTCCTACAAGCGGCTGGTGCCGGGCTATGAGGCCCCTGTCTATGTAGCCTGGTCTCCCAAAAACCGCAGTCCGCTCATTCGGATTCCGGCCAAACGGGGCATGTCCACCCGGATTGAGCTGAGAAACCCAGACCCGGCCTGCAACCCCTACCTGGCTCTGACTGTGATTCTGGCTGCTGGTCTGGATGGTATTCTCAACAAGATTGAGCCTCCGGCTCCTACTAATCGCAATATCTACGATATGACCGAGGAAGAAAGAATTGCTGAAGGTATTGCCAGCCTGCCCGGCTCCTTGCAAGAAGCGCTGGAAGAAATGAAAAAGAGCGAGCTGGTCCGGGAAGCTCTGGGTGAACACATTTTCAGCAAGTATGTGGAAGCCAAAACTGCTGAATGGGATGACTACCGCACCAAGGTTACCCAGTGGGAACTGGACAACTATCTGGCTCGTTACTAAAAACTAAAAACAGAAAGGCCTTTGCCAGTCCGGCAAAGGCTTTTTTGATTGTTACGGCAGGAATTAATTGAAGAAGAGCGAATATTTAGTAAATAGTAAAGGTTTTAGGGGGGATGGAGCCTATGGCCCAGTGTCAAGGGGAGGAACTGCAATTAAAACAAAAAGCAGAGGGAGGGCTGGTTCCGGGGTTAGTTTTGCTGGCCTTATTAAGTCTGGCCGGACACGCAATTTTTTATAGTACCAGTCCAGTTCCTAAAGTGGAGGGTGTGAAGACTCCCGTTTGGACCAAACCGGCCCAGGTGGTTCAGACACAGCCGGTAGTAAAAGAAGATAAGGAAAAAATGGATAGCAAAGTACTGAAATTAGAGAAAACTATCACGACCCCTGTGGGAAATATTACTATCTCTGAAGTTTCCCTTAATAGCACTGACAATCCCATCTATGGTGAAAAATTCGGGCATGTAGTCAAGGGAACAATCACATTAAAGCCGGAATATACTGAATTAAAGGGTATGGAGTTTGTCTTCTTGAAAGGGCAAGAAGAGGTAACCGGCCATTCCCAGGTGAGCCAGCTGAATAAGACCGGGCCAGGTCAGTACCAGTTTCTCTGGGCAGTAGCTGCTGATGGGAAGACCTTGCCCACGGCTCTAATGTTAAAGCGAATGGAAGTACCTACTGAACAGCAGAAATTTTCCTGGCAGGTGGAATGGCTGGGCTGGATGACTAACAGCAAGGATGATAATGGCAATATCGAATTGAGTGACCAGCAGGCTCAGCCCCAGACCATCGATGGCCAGGTCTGGCAACTGAAAACCATTGACTATGCCACTGGCACGGTGATTCTGGCGGCGAAAACAGAAGGAGCAGAGCTGGAGGTAGTTGCGGCAACGGCCACCAATGATCGGGGTGAGACTATGACCCTGACCCCGAAGCTGGAGGAAGGGCAGCTCATATTGCCCTTAGGCCGTACTGTTTTTACTGATAATGCCCGCAGTATTAAACTGGAACTGGTAATCAACAAAGGCGGTCTGGAAGTGAATGAGAAACTGGAATTTTAAGGAGGGGGCCGCGATGCGCCCGATTATTGGCATTACCTGTAACTTGATTAATAATGGCACAGTCCATTCCCTGAACGTGGATTATGCTCGGGCGGTGGAAGCGGCTGGCGGCATGCCGGTAATTTTGCCGGCAGCCTGTACTGAATGCGCGGGACAGATTTTACACATGCTGGACGGCCTGATTTTAAGTGGCGGAGGTGACCTGGATCCGGCTTTCTTTGATGAGGAACCCGTACCGGGGCTGGGGGAGATTACTCCAGAGCGGGATTTGTTTGAACTGGAACTGACCAAACAGGCCTTGAAGGCAGATCTGGCCATTCTGGCTATCTGCAGGGGTATGCAAGTATTAAATGTAGCCATGGGCGGGACCCTGTATCAGGATATCAATAGCCAGCTGGACAGGGTGTTGAAACACCGCCAGGAAGCACCGCGCTGGTATGCCAGTCATAAAGTTAGTATCAAGAATGGTAGTTTATTGAGTCGGATTTTACAAAGCCGGGAAGTGCGGGTTAACAGCATGCACCATCAGGCGGTGAATAAGGTGGGCTATGGCTTGAAAGTGACTGCCCAGGCCGCTGATGGGGTTATCGAAGGGGTAGAAAGTGAAAACCACAAGTTTGTGCTGGGGGTCCAGTGGCATCCGGAAGCCATGTGGGCCAAAGACCCCCTGCAATTAAAGTTGTTTACCGCGCTGGTGGAAGCGGCGAAAAAGTAAGGGGTGTCCTGCCGGACCCCCTTATTCTATGCCATAGTATTTCAGGCGGTTATAGAGCCAGGCCCTGGTGATTCCCAGCAGTTTGGCAGCCTGGGCCCGATTGCCGCCTGACATTTCCAGAGCTTCCCGGATGGCTTTTTCCTCGATTTTTGCCAGTAACTCCGGTAATGGGGTGCCATCTACCAGGCCGGATTTTTCTGATCCCTGGTGCAGATAGGGGGGCAGGTGGTTGAGCTCGATTTGCTGTCCTTCTACCACATTGAAGGCTCGTTCCATTACATTTTCCAGTTCCCTGACATTTCCAGGCCAGTAATAGGTCAAGAACAAATCCCAGACCTGGGGAGAGAGGCGGGTAACTTTTAAGCCGAACTGTTTATTATATTTCTCAATAAATCGTTCTACCAGCAGGCGAATATCCTCTTTCCGTTCCCGTAAAGGCGGTACGTTCAGGGTAACCACATTCAGGCGATAGTAGAGGTCCTGACGAAATTGTCCCTGTTCGATCAGCTCTTCCAGGTTACGGTTAGTGGCGGCAATGATGCGGATATCCACTTTACGGGGGCGGCTGTCACCCAGGCGCTCAATTTCCTTTTCCTGTAATACCCGTAACAGCTTGGCCTGCATGGCAAAAGGCATATCCCCGATTTCATCCAGGAAAATAGTACCCCCGTTGGCTAATTCGAATTTACCAGCCTGACCGCCTTTGCGGGCGCCAGTAAAGGCTCCATCTACATAGCCAAACAGTTCTGATTCCAGTAAGGTTTCCGGTACAGCAGCACAGTTAACTTTGATAAAAGGTCCAGAGCGGCGAGGGGATTCCTGGTGGATGGCATGGGCGATCAATTCCTTGCCTGTCCCGCTTTCCCCACGGATAAGGACAGTGGAAGGACCGCGAGCTACTCGGCGGATAGTTTCTTTAAGTTGGTGCATTTTTGGACTCTGGGCACAGATGTCATCCAGGCTGTAACGAATGCTTCGGTAACGTTTTAATTCCTCCTTGTAAAAATCCAGCTCCCGCCGCAGAGATTGAACTTTATCGGCCAGGGCAATTAATTGATTGACATCTTTAAAAATTACCTTACCCACCGCACCGATAATTTTGCCATCGCGGATAATAGGGTGGCGGGTGACCACCATTTCCCGACCTTTTAGCTTGATTACTTCCCCTATCTGAGGGGTGCCAGTTTCCAGGACGGTATCCATCTTAGTATTCTCTACCACCTGGGAAATGTGCAACCCAATGGCTTCATTAGGGTTGATACCGACCAGTTCAGCAAAGGCGTTATTGATCATGATGACCTGGCCTTTTTCATTGATAACAATAAACCCCTCGTATCCGGCTTCCAGGATTGTCTCCAGGATGCCTTTCAATTCTTTGACGCTTTCCAGTTCATCGGCGATGGTCTGTAATTCCGTGATTTCCTGGGCCACCCCGATGGCGCCGACAATTTCCCCATTCTGGTCAATAATGGGGGTGCGATTGGCCACAAACAAAGCGCCATTAGAGTAAAATTTACGGCCGATATGGGGTTTGCCGGTTTCCATGCACTTAATTAAACCGCTTTTAGGTACTACCTCGGAAATGTGGCGGCCAAGGGCTTCTTCCATCGGCCAGCCAAAAACCCGTTCACAGGATTTATTATAGACAATCACTCGGCCTTCCCGGTCTATACCCAGCACTTGATTGTGAATGGAGTTAAGGATGATGTTTTCGGCGATTTTGCTCATTTTTTCTCCCTCCATCTGCTCCCATTAGTGTTAATATTCGCTGCTGGCCGGTTTTTCCCTGCCGGCCTTTTCTGTTATAATTAACCTGAGGCAGAAAGGAAAAAGGAGGGCTGGTTGGTGTTTGCCAATCTAATTGCTGCTGAATTAGGGCTAAAACCCTGGCAGGTGGAGAATACCATCAAATTACTGGATGAGGAAAATACAGTGCCCTTTATTGCCCGTTATCGCAAGGAAGCCACAGGAGAACTGGATGAAAACCAGATCCGCATGATTGCGGAACGGGTTAATTACCTGCGCAATCTGGAAAAACGCAAAGAGGATGTTATCCGCCACATTGCGGAACTGGAACAACTGACTCCTGAGCTGGAAGCGGCCATTCGCCAGGCGACCCGCCTGTCGGAGGTGGAGGACCTTTACCGCCCCTACCGGCCCAAACGGCGGACGCGGGCGACGGTAGCCAGGGAGAAAGGGCTGGAGCCTCTGGCCCGTATTCTCTGGGCCCAGGATCCGGCAGCGGGGTCGCCAATAGTAGCAGCTCAGGCTTTTGTCAACCCGGACCTGGGAGTGGAGAGCGCTGAAGCAGCCCTGGCCGGAGCCCTGGATATCCTGGCGGAAGAAGTTTCCGACCAGGCGGAATACCGGCAGTATTTAAGGGAATATACCCGGCGCCACGGCTATATTAAGGCCAAAAAAGTAAAAGAAGGGATCACCCCCTTTGATATGTATTCTGATTATCAGGAACCCCTGAAATCCATTCCGCCCCACCGGGTGCTGGCCATCAACCGGGGAGAAAAGGAGGAAGTGCTGAAGGTGGACATTGCGGTGGAAGAAGGTCCTTTTCTGGCCTGGTTAAGGGGCCAAATTATCAAAGATTCAGCTTCACCCTTTGCTGAAGTGCTGACCGAGATGTTAAATGATAGCTATAAACGCCTGCTGGCACCATCTATTGAACGGGAGCTGCGCCAGGAGCTGACGGAAAAAGCGGAGGAACAGGCGATCAAGGTCTTTGGTGCTAACCTGAAACAACTTCTTTTACAACCACCAGTCCGCAATGTAAAAGTGCTGGGGATTGACCCGGGTTATCGCACTGGCTGCAAACTGGCGGTGGTGGATGAAACGGGAAAAGTAGTGGCCATAGGAGTGATCTATCCCCATCCGCCCCAGAGCCAGGAGGCCGAAGCCCGGGCTGAACTGGCCAGGCTGGTACAGGACCACGGGGTAGACCTGATTGCCATTGGCAATGGCACTGCTTCCCGGGAAACTGAACAGGTGGTAGCAGCAGCCATTCGGGAATATTCCCTGCCAGTACAATACTGCATTGTTTCAGAGGCCGGGGCTTCTGTCTATTCTGCTTCCAAACTGGCGGCGGAGGAGTTCCCGGATTTTGACCTGACCCAGAGAAGCGCCGTTTCTATTGCCCGCCGGTTGCAGGATCCCCTGGCCGAGCTGGTGAAAATCGAGCCCAAATCCATTGGCGTCGGGCAATACCAGCATGATGTCAATCCCAAACGGCTGGAGGAAGTACTGGGCCAGGTAGTGGAATCGGCTGTAAACAGTGTAGGGGTAGATTTGAATACAGCCTCTTTTGCTTTACTGCAATATGTAGCCGGCATCAAGACCAATGTAGCCAAAAACATTGTAGCCTACCGGGAACAGCACGGCAAATTTCGTACCCGGGCCGAGCTGTTGAAGGTGCCCCGTTTGGGTCAAGCGACTTTCGTGCAATGTGCCGGTTTTTTACGGCTTCCTGATGGGGACAACCCTCTGGAAAATACTCCTGTCCATCCGGAGTCCTACGGGCTGGCGGAGCAAATTCTGGCCCGAATCGGCTTTCAACCTGCTGATTTGAGGCAACCCGAAAGGTTAAAGGCGTTAAGCCAGGCTCTGGCTCAGCTGGACCCGCAGCAGGTAGCAGCGGAACTGGGAGCGGGGGTGCCGACAGTGCGGGATATTTTTGAGGCCTTGCAAAAACCCGGGCGCGACCCGCGGGAGGATTTACCTAAGCCCATTTTCCGCCAGGATGTGACCAGCCTGGACAATCTGCAAGAAGGTATGATTCTCACCGGAACTGTACGCAATATCGTTGATTTTGGCGTTTTTGTAGATATCGGTGTGAAGCAGGATGGCCTGATTCATATTTCCCGGCTCACCAGCCGCTATATCAAACATCCGCTGGAAGTGGTCAAAGTGGGAGATATTCTAAAAGTTAAAGTGATCAGCATTGACCGGGAAAGAGGCCGTATCGGTCTCAGTTTGCGAGATGTGGAACAGTAAGGAGGAAAAAACTATGGCTTTGTCTACCCAGGAGATTATGCAGGTTGCACTGGAACTGGCTGGATTAACGGAAGTCCCGCCTGATTCGGGCGTGATTGTACCTGGAGAAAAAATCACCAAACTGGCCGTCGGGATTGATATGGAGACGGCGGAGCTGCTGCTGGCCCGGGAGCTCAAGTGTGATGGAGTATTAAGCCACCACCCCGTGGCGGGTAGCCCCAAGCTGGAGCTCCATCAGGTGATGAATAGCCAGATCGACCGCATGGTAGCAGCAGGAGTGCCTATCAATAAAGCACAAAAGGCCTTGCAAAAACGCAAAGAGGAAGTAGAGCGCGGTACTCATGTTACCAATTATGACCGGGTAACTTCAGCAGCAAAGGCTTTGAATATGCCCTTTCTCAATATTCACTGGCCGGCCGATCTGGTAACAGAGCGGGTGGTACAGAAGCATCTGGATGAGCAGTTGAACGGTAACCCTAAAGCTACTTGCAAGGATGTAGTGGACGCTTTGCTGGAATTGCCGGAATACCAGAAGGCTGCTACCCGGCCCCAGATTCGAGTGGGTTCAGAACAAACCTATGCCGGCAAGGTCTGGGTAGCAATGGCCGGAGGCACTTCCGGAGGACCCGATGTTTTCAAGGCCTATTTTGAAGCAGGAGTAGGCACCCTGATAGTCATGCATTGTCCGGAGGATGCCCTGAAAGCAGTAAGGGAGCAAAATATCGGCAATGTTATTGTTGCCGGCCATATGGCCAGTGACTCCATCGGGATTAACCGCCTCTGTGCGGCACTGGAAGCCAGGGGCCTGGAAATTGTGCGTTTGGCAGGAGTGATTTACTAATGTCTATAAAAGCGATAGTCAACGGTCAGGTCTTTACCATGGCCGGACCGGTATATAAACCAGGAGTAGTTCTCATCGAGGGAGATAAAATAGCAGCAGTAGGGGCAGCTGAAGCTGTGGCCATTCCTCCATCAGCTGAGATTATCGATGCTGCTGGGGCCTATGTTTTCCCCGGGTTTATTGATGCTCATTGTCATGTTGGCATCTATGAGGAGATTTACCAGGTGGAGGGGGATGATGTCAATGAAATGACCGACCCGGCGACCCCTCATTTGCGCGCTCTTGATGCCATCAATCCCGAGGATGTAGGATTCAAGGATTGTCTGGCTGGCGGTGTAACCACTGTAGTGGTAGGGCCGGGCAGCGGGAATGTTATCGGCGGGGAAATGGTAGCCTTAAAGACCTGGGGTCAGGTGGTGGATGAGATGCTTATTCGCCCGGTTGGCCTAAAAGTGGCTTTTGGGGAAAACCCGAAAAAGGTTTATGGGGCCCAAAAGCGCACCCCGTCTACCCGGATGGGAACAGCAGCAATCTTGCGGGAAAATCTGGTAAAGGCAGCCAACTACCTGGCTAAGGAGGATAAGGAACGGGACTTAAAACTGGAGGCCCTGGCCCGGGTGCTCAAGGGAGAAATGCCTTTACGGGCCCATGCTCACCGGGCTGATGATATTGCAACGGCCATTCGGATTGCCCGGGAGTTCGGGGTTAAGATTGTAATTGAGCATTGCACGGAAGGACATAAAATTGCGGATTGGTTGGCCCGGCAACAGGTAGCAGCTATTGTAGGACCAGTTATTACCAGCCGGGCCAAGGTAGAACTGAAGGATAAGACGCCGGAAACCGCCAAAATCCTTCATAATGCTGGAGTACCAGTGGCGCTAATGACTGATGCTCCGGTAATTCCTGCCAATTACCTCAATCTTTCAGCGGCTCTGGTGGCCCGCGAGGGGCTGGAACCCATGCAGGCTCTGGCGGCTATTACCAGTCGGGCGGCGGAGATAGTGGGAATTGCCGATCGAGTAGGGACGCTGGAAGCAGGCAAGGATGCGGATATGGTGATCTGGGACCGCTTTCCGCTGGAGCTGGAGGCCAGGCCATTAAAGATATTTATCGAGGGACGAGTTACTTAAATTGTATAGAAAGGCAGTAGATATGTAATGCAAAAAAAGGCAGTATACTCAATAGCCATCTTGTTCACTATCCTTTTTCTGGTGATGGTAGGGTTTGGGATAATTATTCCCATTATGCCTTTTTATATCAAAAAACTTGGTGGTGGCTCTACGGCCATTGGGCTGTTTATGTCTGTCTATTCGGTGATGCAATTCTTTTTTGCCCCCTTCTGGGGGCGTTTATCCGACCGGATTGGCCGGCGCCCTGTTCTGTTAATAGGTTTAAGTGGTTATGCCCTGACCTTTATTCTTTTCGGTTTGCTCAACAGCCTCTGGTTGATGATCGCAGTGCGGGCCCTTTCAGGAATGATTTCTTCCGCCACATTGCCTACAGCCATGGCCTATCTGGCGGATGTAACGGAAGGCAGTGAACGTTCGAAAAGCATGGGAATTGTAGGAGCAGCCATGGGGCTGGGGATGGTTTTCGGACCAGCCCTGGGAGGCTGGCTGGGCCATTACAGTTACAGTATGCCCTTTTTTGTGGCAGGGGGATTGGCTACATTGCTTATACCCTTTGCCTGGACTTTTTTGCCGGAATCCTTACCAGCGGGAGCCAAGCAGGTGGAAAAAGACAAAACCCGCCTGTCCTGGGCGTTGGTACGCCATCCCTTATTCGTTCTCTTTCTACTGGCATTTGTTATGAATTTCACCATGGCCATGTTTGAAGCCACCTTTGCTTTGCTGGCAGCGGAAAAAATCGGTTTTGGGCCGAAACAGATGGGGACCATGTTTACCTTTCTCGGGTTAATAGGGGTAGTAATCCAGGGAGGCCTGCTGGGGCGATTGTCCCGGCGCCTGGGGGATGCCCGGCTGATTAAAGCTGGCACCTGGCTATCGGGTGCTGGTTTATTGCTGATTATCGCTTCAGCCAGCAAATATCTGATGTATTTGGGAACGGCAGTTAATATGGTGGGTGGATCTTTGCAGGGTCCGACCACATCCAGTCTGGCCAGTAAAGCTAATCGGGGCAGTCAGGGAGCAGCTATGGGTTTATTGCAGTCCTTTGCCAGTCTGGGCCGGATACTGGGTCCTTTAAGTGGCGGTGCCCTTTATGGAATCCATCGGCACCTGCCTTACTGGAGCGGGGCGCTTTTGATTTTTGCTGTAATTATCTTTAGCAGCGACAGGATTACAGCACTGGAGCGGGTAGCGGAAATAGGTTAAACGAAAGGTAGGGGGTAAGGGGGATGAAGTCCAGAGAAGGAGCCTATAGTCCGGCTTTTGCCCGGAGTCGGGCCAAATTAAAGGCGTTAGCTCCAGATACGATTGCGGCCAATAGCGGTTACCGGTATAATACGGATCAGGGTTATTTTGAGCTGGTCAGTTTCGGGGTCGGTTTTCGTGTATCCTATCCGGGCGGGGAAATGGTTTTTGCAGATGACACCGGGACTCCCCCCCTGTGGTGGTCATTGATTCTGCTTAACTATCTTTCTTCTGCCCGGCCCTTGCCCTTAAGCGGAGAATGGGCGTCCTACCGGGATCTTCCTCAAGGGAATGTTTTTTTCCCTGCTTTGAAACGCGATGTGCTGGATAAGCTGGCTGCCTTTTTACAGGTGAACTGGACAATTTGGCGTGAGGCCGGGAATTGTACCGGCTTTGCCGTTATCCCTGGCCGGGCCGATTTGACCCTGGAGGGCTGGTTTGCCCCGCGGGTACCGGTGCGGGTTCTGTTCTGGGAAGGTGATGAAGAGATTGCGCCAGCCTGTCAGATTCTCTTTGACCGGTCTGCCGGAGCACAGATGCATATTGAGGATCTGGCTGCTTTGTGTTATGTAATTAAAGACTTAATAATAAAAGGAGTCTGATGGCAGACTCCTTTTTTCTGGTTTTAATTACTATAAGTATTGATTTCCCTGGCCCCGTAGCGTTTTAGAATATCCAGCGCCTCGCCTACCGAGTCAGTACCCTGTACTGTTACCATCACCCGGCTATCCCGTTCGGAGCGCCAGCTATAAGCACGGCCGGAAGTCACAGGGGTTAAAGCAGATGTAATCATAGCCGGAAAGGCAAACATAGTTGAGAGAGTGGCCCCTACTACCCGGCCGGCCAGCTGGCCACTGGATTGGGCCAGTTGCATGGTATCCCGGGCCAGGTCGTTCCAGGTCTGGGGCAGGTTCCAGTCTTCCTGGACTGCTTCTGGCTGACTTTCTCGCATGATAATAGCCACATTCTGGTTTTGCAAACGGTCGCGCAGCTCGGTAATGGCCTGACGGGCATGTTCTGGAGAATCAAATACGCCTAAAATGGTGGTACCCATTTATCTTCCTCCTCGTCCGTGGTCAGTTATTTTTTATAGTGTTCCTTTTTACAGGAAAAATATACTATCAATGTTGCCAGAAGAAATCGATAATTCCCTGCCTGATTGCCATGGCCAGGTTTTTTTGCCAGTCGGGGGACAGCAATAAGGCTCGTTCCCGGGAGTTAGAGATAAAACCCATTTCCACGATCACCGCTGGCATGGGAGTAGCTCGTAACAGAAAATAGTCGCCTGGTTTGGCAGGACGGCGGTTTTCCGGTTGAACTTTTTTCAACTGGGCCTGAATGGCTTCAGCCAGGCGTTGTCCCTCGGCGGAACCGGGATAATAATAGGTTTCACTGCCCCAGCAGCCCGGATGGCGATCTTTGTTCACGTGCAAACTGATAAACAGGGTGGCACCGGCAGCGATTGCCATTTCAACTCGGGTGGTCAGGTCCTGGCGTTTATCTTGCAGAGAGCAGCGATTGGAAGGGTAGTAATCCCTGTCATCGCTCCTGGTTAGAACTACCTCAGCCCCATCCTGCTGCAATAACTCTGCCAGCTGTAAGGCAACAGCCAGATTGATATCCTTTTCGTAGATATTATCAATAATGGCCCCGGGATCGATTCCGCCATGACCGGGGTCTATCACGATCACCTGACCGGCCAGGGGCGGTTCGGCCCGGGCAGGGCAGACCGCTGTCAGGAAGAAGTAGAAAAAAACAAGCAGTTTTAATGGTTTTCCCATTGTTCAGCTCCTTTCCAACACTTATAGTATTGGCGAATAGAGAGATGATTATGGCAGGAAAATATTATATAATGAAATTTAGTACATTCGATAGAAACTGGAGTGAAACCAATGAAAATTGCTGAACTGGGTGAGTTTGGTTTAATCGAGTACCTGACCAGGAACTGGTCCCCTGGACTGGTGGGAGATGATGCTGCCTGGTTACCTTTGCCGCCGGGAGAGCAGGGACCCATGCTGTTTACCACTGATATGATGCTGGAGGAAGTGCATTTCAGCCGCCGGTTTAGTTCAGCCTATGATATCGGCTGGAAAGCGGTGGCCGTTAATGTCAGTGATATTGCCGCTATGGGGGGCGAACCGTGGACGGCAGTGATTTCCCTGGGAGCAGATAGCTCCTGGTCAGTGGCTGAGCTGGAAGAGCTCTATGCCGGGATGCAGGCTGCGGCCGAAATATATGGTGTGGTGCTGGCGGGAGGGGATACGGTCAAAAGCCGGCAAGGATTAATCCTGAACCTGGCTCTGACGGGCTGGCAACGGGGGCCTCAGCCGCTGGGACGGGATCGAGCTCGGCCGGGGCAATTACTGGCGGTTACCGGACCCCTGGGAGCTTCTGCGGCCGGTCTAGCCTGGTTACAGGCGGGGGGAGAGGGCGATTGTGCCACTCAAGTT
>NZ_BDLR01000012.1:0-11335 GCF_002049395.1 Carboxydocella sp. JDF658
TGATTAAGAAGTCATTTTAGGGCTAGTGGGATTAGTGCGCCCTTTTTTAGGATTTAAAAAAAGAGAGATACCGTTATCCTTGCTAAACAACTGAATGATATTGTTTAAAAAAATTTATTTATAATATTTTTAGCAATTTTCATTCTGAAAAATGGTACATCGCAAAAAGCATTTTTAAAGAAAAGGTTGGCTGGATAGTTAAACTATGATATAATAGAAAAGCCATGTTTATCTTTTGCGGACTGCAGTGGATGAGCAGGGAAAGGAGGGGCCATGCAGAGAGAGCTTGCAACCAAACAGCAAAATGGCAACTGGCTGGGGGTTGTGCTGGGCCTGGCACTGGTAGCCAATGTCCTGGCAGCCTGGCAAACTGATGATAGAATTAAAGCTTTTGTAGTAGAAATCGATGGGAAGCAAGTAGCGGTGGTAGAAGAACACCAGCAGGCAGACCGCTTGATCAAGCAGTTGATCAAAGAACGCCAATTAAGGGGTGAGGCTTCTCATCAGCCGGTGATTGTCTATGAACCGGTAAAGGCAAGAAAAGAGGAATTGACTGCAGTTGACCGGCTGCAACGAATTTTACAGGAACAGTTGTTGCCGATCCGGGCCGCATATGGAATCGAAATCAACGGCCGGGTGGAAGTGGTTCTGCCCACCCGGGAAGAGGCGGAAAAAGTACTGACTCTATTGCAGCAACAGGCTAATGGCGGTATGAAAGGCACAGTAGTGTCCAGTCAAATTAAAGAAAAGATTGCGGTTGTTAAAACAGTAGCAGCCAATGGTGAGCTGGTCACGGCTCCGGAAGCGGCCCGAATCCTGCTGCAAGGGCGGACAGAAATCAAGGAATATACCGTCAAGGAAGGGGATAGTCTCTGGCTGATTGCCCGGCGCTATGACTTAAGGGTGAAAGACATCCGGGCGTTGAATCCGGAGATTACCGGTGAATTCGTCGATGTGGGCCAGGTCATCAAACTGGCCAAAGTGGAACCCCTGGTACATATTGAAACCAGGCTACGGACTCAGATTGTCGAGAACATTCCGGCTCCTGTTAAGGTGGAAATGAAACGGACCTTGCGCCGGGGGGTAGAAAAGGTAGTTCAGGAAGGTAAACCGGGTAAACAGGTTAAACAGGTGGAAACGGTATTTATTAATGGGGTACCGGTAGGACAAAAACTGGTAGCCAGCCGGATTGTGGAAAATCCTCGTCCCAGAGTTATTTACAAAGGCGGACGGGGAGGGAGTTATATGATTGCCTCCCGGGGTAACGAGGGCAGCGACTTGCTCTGGCCTACTCGTGGCCCGATCTCTTCTCCCTATGGTGAACGCTGGGGTCGGATGCATACCGGAATAGATATTGATGGCAGTACCGGCAACCCTGTTTATGCTGCTGAAGATGGAGTGGTTATTCAGGCTGGCTGGTATGCTGAATACGGTAAGTTCATAGCGATTCGCCATGCCAGCGGACTGGTTACCCGTTATGGCCACCTGTCTTCCATAGATGTAACCGAAGGCCAGCGGGTCAGCCGGGGTGAATATATAGGTGCTGTAGGTTCAACTGGCCGCAGTACGGGTTCTCATCTCCATTTTGAGGTACTGAAAAACGGTGATTTCCAGAATCCTCTTGCATATTTGCGCTAAACCACAAAACAAACCAGGCATTGCCTGGTTTTGTTCTTTTTCGGGGTTTGACCTGAACAAATATTTTTATATACTATACGGGGGTATACTTGACAAAAGAGATTTTTCGTAAGAAAATAAAGGTAGCGAAAATACAGGAAAGCGAAAGAGGGATGAAAAATGGCCAATACTGTGTATGATATTATCATCATCGGAGGGGGGCCGGCAGGGTTGACGGCTGCCCTCTATGGAGCCCGCTCCAATCTGAAAGTGCTGGTAATCGAAAAAATGATGCCCGGTGGGCAGGCTGCCATTACGGAAAGCATTGAAAATTACCCTGGTTTTCCCCAGGGTATTGCCGGTTTTGAACTGGGCATGAAATTGCATGAACAGGCCGGACGTTTTGGTGCTGAAATGGTAGTGGAAGAAGTAGTGGAACTGCAACTGGCCGGTCAGCCCAAGGTGGTCAAAACCACCCAGAATACTTATGAGGCTAAAGCGGTAATTCTGGCTACCGGGGCCAAAAACCGGGCCCTGGGTTGCCCGGGGGAAGAACAATTCCGGGGCCGGGGAGTCTCTTATTGTGCCACCTGTGATGGAGCCTTTTTCACCGGCAAAAAGGTGGTAGTAGTAGGTGGCGGCAACTCCGCAGTAGAGGAAGCGGTGTATCTGACCAAGTTTGCGGAAAAGGTAACCATTATCCACCGTCGGGATACTTTGCGGGCTGACAAAGTAGTACAGGAAAAGGCTTTTAATGAACCAAAGATCGATTTTCTCTGGAATAAAGTAGTGGTGGAAATCACCGGGCAGGACCAGGTAACAGGGGTAGTGGTTCAGGATACGGTGACCGGAGAAAAATCCACTGTAGCCACTGATGGGGTTTTCGTCTTTGTCGGCATGGAGCCCCAGACTGCTCTGGTAGCAGGACAGGTGGAACTCACTGAAGATGGCTATATTCGGGCCGATGAAAGCACTGCTACCAATTTGCCGGGGGTTTTTGCTGCCGGAGATGTGCGCAAAAAACCCCTGCGCCAGGTGGTAACAGCCGTAGCTGATGGAGCGGTAGCAGCCATGGCTGCTGAAAAATATGTCGAAAATTTGAAATAGATCAGGCCTGGCAGGAATCTGCCTGCTGGGGTAGAATATAACCTGTGGGAATTTTACCACAGGAAGGAGAATGTCTGGTGCCAAAGCCAAAACACCGGAAAAAGCCAAAGGTCGTGAAACAGGATGTGCTGGTTGGTACTGCGCCTACCGGGAACAAAAAGAAAGATCACTGGGTTATTCTGGCCATCTTTACCATTGCAGCCCTGATCGGGGCCATCCTGTTACCGGCAATATTCAACCGGGGGCAAGCCCAGCTGGGCGGCGGAGGAGTTAATATCAGCCAGCTGGAAGAGACAGTTAAGAAAAACCCTCAGGATATTGATGCCAAGGATGCGCTGGGGACTGCCTATTTCAACCAGGGCAGCAGCAAATTGCAGGCCGGGGACCAGAAAGGGGCCCAGCAGGATTTGCAACGGGCAATCGCTCTTTTCAATGATGTACTCAAAGTCAAGCCCCAAAAAATCGAAACCCTGGGTGACCTGGCCACAGCCTATTATTATACTGGCGATACGGTTAAAGCCATAGAACTGGCCCAAAAGGCCCTCAGTATTAATCCCGATTTTACTCCGGCGCGCTTGAACCTGGCTATCTACCTCAGCAGCCAGGGCAAATACCAGGAAGCGATAAATGAGCTGAAGAAAATCCCCGCTACCAGCCCGGATTATGCCACAGCTCAGGCGCGGATTAAGGAATATCAGCAGGCTCTAACCCAGCCTGCACCTTCCGGAACAGGAAGCGCTGGAACGGGCAGCAGCACTACAGGAACAGGCGGTACTCCGGTTCCCGGTCCGGCACCGGCTCCCACACCGGCTAAACCGGCTCAATAAGGATTTTCACCTCTGCCTTTCAGGGCAGAGGTTTTTTCTTGCCATAACTTACCGGGACCGCAAATAGCATATAAATTGTATAATAGAGGAGGAGAAAGAGTTAAAGGGAGAGATTAATATGCCGATTTTAGATACTAATCTTTATTACTGGCGGGGATTGCTGGCTGGTCTTGCCCTTTGTTTGCTAGGGCTGGTTTTGGTCTGGTGGCCTCAACCAAAACAGGGACTTTACCTGATTTTGCAGCAGCTACTCAAGGCCAAACTGGTCTGGGAGACCAGAGATTGGCGGGAAATTGAAGGGGAGCATTTTCGCATTCGCTATCAGGGCGATGCGGAAGGAGCTGATGAAGCCCGATTGGTTTTGCAGACTGCGGAAAAATTTTACCCTTCGCTTCTGAAAAAGTTTCATATTTCAGGAATAGAGGGAAAAACCCTGGTAGTCATTTTCCCCGACAAAGACAGCCTTAATCGTTCTTTTGGCTGGGGTGGGGATCAGGGGACTATGGGTGTCTACTGGGCAGGTACGATTCGGGTGCTGGCTCCGCAGCAGTGGGCACAGGCAGAGGAGGATTTTGTGGTCAATGGACCTATGGCCCATGAATTTGCCCATTTGCTGGTGGATAAACTGACTCTGGGCAATTATCCCCGCTGGCTGACGGAAGGGATTGCCCAGCAACTGGAATATGAATTGACCGGTTTTGAATTTAAGGCCAGGTCAGGTTCTCATTCCTGGTATCCGGTAGAAATGATGGATGGACAGTTTGACAGCTTGCCTGATCAGGAGCTGGCCTATATCCAGGCCCGGCAAATGGTCAGGTTCATGGAGGAAAGATATGGCGAAAAAGCCTGGCGGCGCCTGTTGCCATATCTGGGTCAGGGCTGGCCTTTTAGCTGGGCCTGGTACAAAGCTTTTGGCGAAAATTTTGCTGATTTTTCCCGGGCATTTATAACCACCGATCAAGCTGGGTAAACTACTGCCAAAAAGGGGTGCTGCTGATGAATCAGGATAACCGCTTGCAGGAAAAAATTACCCGGCATTTGCAGGAAAAGATGAACTTGAGTGCTGAAGATATCAATGTCCGGGTGGTCAAGGGCAAGATCCAGCTTTCCGGTTGTGTGGATGTACTGGCAGAAAAGGAAATGGCAGAGGAACTGGTACGGGAAGTGGCCGGGGCTGAACCCCTGGATAATAGCCTGACGGTGGTAACGGAAAATGTGCCTACCGATAAGGATGTAGAGGCGGCAGTACGGGAAAGATTGCAGCGCCATGGGATTGACCTGGGCCATATAGGAGTTAAAGTTAGTAACGGTGTGGTGGTACTGGTCGGCAAGACCGCCAGCTGGGCGGAAGAAGAGGCGGCTCGCCAGGCTGCCTCCCAGGTCTACGGGGTGAAGGAAGTAATTTCCCAGGTGGAAGCGGGGGCACTGGCAGACTGGGATGACGCTACCATTACCAACAGTATAGAAGATGTTTTTGCCCATGCCGAAACCCTGGCCAACCATGACATTGTAACCCAAACCCGGGCTGGAGTGGTTACCCTGTTGGGCTGGGTAGACCGCCCCGAGGACAGAACTACTGCTGAAAAGCTGGCTGGACAGGTACCAGGGGTAAGAAAGGTGCGCAATCATCTGCGGGTCAGGGAAGGAGCCCGGAACGGGGATATTGCCCTGACCAATCAGGCTCGCAGTTTGCTGGGAGCCAGTGGTCTGGCCATGGTCAGGGTTTATGTGGTAGAGGGGATCGCTTTTCTCGCTGGTAGGGTAGCCAGCATTGACCAGAAGAAAAAGGCCGAAGCCCTGGTGACCGGGATTGAGGGGATAAAAGGTATCAATAATTCTATAATTGTTTCTCTGCATTGAAGGATTTTGCTGCTCAATGGCGAAAAATATTATAGGGAAAACGATACAAATGAAACGGAGGCGGGCCCTGAACGGTCCCGCTCCTTCTTTGCTTGCAGAGAATGGAGGAGACACGAGAGTGACAGTATTGAAAATACGCGGTGGTGTGAGACTGGAAGGAAAAGTACGGGTTAGTGGTGCCAAAAATGCTGCTCTGACTGCTATCAGTGCAGCCATGCTGGCTACCAGCCCTGTTTATCTGGAAAATATGCCGCAAATCAGCGATGTGCTGGTGATGCTGGATATTATTCGTCTGCTGGGAGCGGAAGTAAGCTGGGATGAGCCGACGGTAGTGCGGATTGTTCCCCCGGAGCACCCCGGTTATGATACCCCTTATGAACTGGTGAAAAAACTGCGGGCCTCCAATCTCTTACTGGGTTCGCTGCTACCACGGACCGGCCGGGCCCACATCGCCCTGCCGGGAGGCTGCAATATCGGGAGCCGGCCCATGGACTTGCATATCAAAGGGCTGGGGGCGCTGGGAGCCGAGGTGGAACTGAGCCAGGGGTATATTAAGGCCAGGGTTAGAAATGGTTTGCAGGGGGCCAAGATCTATCTGGATTTTCCCAGTGTTGGCGCAACGGAAAATCTGATGATGGCAGCTGCTACTGCCAAAGGCCAAACAATCATCGAAAATGCGGCCAAGGAACCGGAAATTGTGGATCTAGCCAATTTTCTCAATGCAATGGGTGCCAAAATCCGCGGGGCCGGCACTGATGTGATCAAAATCGAGGGAGTCAAGGCTTTGCAGGGGACCCGTTATGCCATCATTCCTGACCGTATTGAAGCCGGGACCTACATGGTGGCAGCGGCAGCCACTGATGGGGATGTTACTATCGAAAATGTCATTCCAACCCACGTGGAACCGGTGACAGCTAAACTAAAAGAAATGGGTGTAAGAGTAATTGAGGAAGATGATGTTATTCGGGTTATCAGCACAGGAACACGCCGACCGGTAGATATAAAAACGATGCCTTATCCTGGTTTTCCGACCGATATGCAGTCTCAAATGATGGCCCTGTTAGCTGTAACCCCTGGTGTCTCCATGGTTACCGAAAATGTCTTCGAAAACCGGATGCAACTGGCTGATGAGTTGAAACGCATGGGAGCCCGGATTAAGATTCAGGGCAGAACCGCAGTGGTGGAAGGAATTGAGCGGCTGGAAGGAGCCCAGGTGCGGGCCACGGATCTGCGGGCAGGCGCTGCCTTGATCATCGCCGGTCTGGTAGCAGAGGGAATTACTGAAATCGATAATGTTCACTATATTGACCGGGGTTATGAAAATCTGGAAGAAAAATTTAATGGTCTCGGGGCAGGAATTTGGCGGGAAATAGCGAAATAAGTCGCGTAGGTTAGATTATGGAAGTAGAGGAGTGTGAGAGGTGTGATATTTACCAGGTGGAAATACAGGCCGTTCTGGCGTCTGGGCGTAGTTTTTCTAACGGTGACCGGAGGCGGAACACTGATCTGGACCGCTTTTCTGGCCTGGTATCTGGAGGTACCGGATGATAAGTTGCTGGCCATTTTCGGACCAGTAATTCCTATCGGTGTCGTAGCGGCAGCTGCGATTCTGGCCTACGTGAATAGGTTGCTGGTGGAGGTCTTAACGATATTTGCAGATGCAGCGAAGCGGGTAGCAGAAAAAGACCTTACCACCACCATCTATTTTCCTACCAATGATATTTTTGGCAAGACCGCCGAAGCTTTTAATAAAATGATTGTCGATGTGAGAGCTACTGTCCAGCAAAGCGCTGTTACAGCAGAAGGGGTAACAAAAGAAGCTGTTGAGGTTTCAAAGGCTACGGAGAGTGCCACTGCCTCTATTCAGCAGATTTCCGCAGCCATGGAGCAAATTGCCGGCGGTTCGCAGCGACAGGCTGATGAGATTCTGGAAACCGTGCAGACCATGCAGGAAATATCGGCTGCTGTATCCCAGGTTGCGGCCCATTCCCAGCAGGCCTTTGCTTCCTCTCAGCAGGCAGCCCAGCTGGCCAGTAAAGGACTAAAGCAGGTGGAAGAGGCGGTAGCTAAAATGCATGCCATTTCAGAGGCGGTACAAACCTCCTCGGCAGCAGTGGAAAAACTCTATCAACGGTCCACTTACATTGGCGAGATTGTCAATGTCATTACCGGTATTGCCGATCAGACCAATTTGCTGGCCTTGAATGCGGCGATTGAAGCGGCCCGGGCCGGTGAACACGGACGCGGCTTTGCTGTTGTAGCCGATGAGGTGCGCAAACTGGCAGAAGGCTCAGGAGAAGCTGCCCAGAAAATTGGTGAACTGATTGAGGAAATTCAGGCTGAAACCGCCAGTGCTGCTCTGGCCATGACCAATGGCAACCGGGAGGTTGAAGACGGGGTCAAGGTTGCGCTGAAAGCAAAACAGGCCCTGGATGAAATTCACCATGCTGTTCTTTTAACCGAGGAAATGGTACAGGGTATAAGCAAGGCTTCCCAGGAGCAGTCTCAGGGACTATCCCAGCTGGCTGGAGCAGTGGAAAAAATCAGTGGCATTGCCCAGCAGTTCTCCACTGCTACCCAGCAGGTGGCAGCTTCCCTGGAACAGCAAATGTCGGCTAATGAGCAAATCAATGTTCTTTCCTATAACCTGGTGAAACTGGCAGAGGAATTGAAAAGGTATATTGATAATTTTAAAGTTCAGTGAACTTTAGCCGACCACGGTTGTCGCCGTGGTTTTTTTCTTGCTATAATGAAGAAGTACGGGAGGAACTGGTAATCATGGAACTGGAGCTGGTGAGCTGGCAGGGCAAGAAGAGGAGTTTTCAACTGTACCGGGTGCGCGACCTTGATACTCTGCTGGCTCAGGTGGAAACGGATGAAGATATTCCCTTCTGGGCCGAACTGTGGCCGTCGGCAGAAGGGCTGGCCCTGTGGCTGGAAGCGAGACCGGAACTGGTACAGGGCAAGCGGGCCCTGGAGCTGGGCTGTGGTCTGGGACTGGTGGGTCTGGTAGCAGCTGCCAACGGAGCAGAGGTAGTGCAAACCGATTTTGTCCCAGCGGCCCTGGAACTGGCCGGTCGAAATGCCCGGGCTAATGGCCTGGAACAACTGACCTGGCAGTTGCTGGACTGGCGGCAGCATCGAAAGCTGGGAGAGTTTCAGCTCATCCTGGGTTCGGATTTGTTTTATGAACCCGGGTTGCATGAAGATTTACTGGCCACCCTGGAACTTAACCTGGCTCCGTCTGGACACTGTCTTTTCAGTGACCCTGGGCGTGAAGGGGCCCAGGCCTTTGTCCGCCTTCTGGAGCAACGGGGCTGGCAGATTGAGAAAACCAAAGTGGAAAAGATCGATATTATCCAGGCAAGGAGAGGAGACCATGAGAATAGCTACCCTGGCGAGTAGCAGTTCAGGCAATGCCATCTGGGTGGAGGGAGAGGAAACGGCTGTACTGATTGATGCCGGACTGAGTGTACGCAAGCTAAAAGAGGCAGCTGCCCAGCTGGAACGCTGTCTGGAACAGCTAGCCGCAGTAGTGGTTACCCATGAACACAGGGATCATACCTGCGGACTGGGAGCTTTAAGCAGGAAATATAACTTGCCTGTGTATGCGACGGAATCCACCTGGGCGGCCATGGAGGCTCAGCTGGGCCCTATTGCTGAGCATAATCGCTGTATGCTGGCACCGGAGGAAAAAATAGAAATCGGGGAGCTGGCTTTCGAGGCTTTTTCCACTTCCCATGATGCCGGTGATCCGGTTGGCTATGTTTTTCATACCCGGGAAGCCACGGCAGGGGTTATGACTGATACCGGCTATGTCAGCCGGGGCATGGCTCGCAAATTGATGGAGTGTGAGCTACTGGTTTTTGAGGCTAACCATGACCGGGAGATGCTGATTCAGGGCCCTTATCCCTGGTCTTTAAAAAAGCGTATACTCAGTGACCGGGGGCACCTGGCCAATGATACGGCCGGTGATGTACTGGCCCGGCTCTGGGGTGGCCGCCAGCAGGGGGTGTTGCTGGCCCACCTGAGCCAGGAAAACAATACGCCCCAGAAGGCGCTGAAAACAGTGGAGGAACACTTTCAGGCTCTGGGAATCAAACCGGGAGAGGAAGCATGGCTGGAAGTGGCACCGGCCAGCAGTCCTTCTGCCTGGTTAGAAAAAAAATAATAAGGTAATCCTAATAAACAAAGGGAAGGAGGATACTTATGGATCAGTTTTATTATGAACGGAGACCTGGATTTTTAAGCTACATAGTTGTCAGTCTGCTTAGCGCCATAGTGGGCGGTCTGGTAGTAGGAGCTGCTTTATGGGGGCCACTTCGCGATCTGGAAAAGAAACAGGCAGAAGTGAAGATTAATCAGCCAGCGCAAATTACGCCCGGACAGACTGTCCCCCTGCCCGCAGGCTCGGCGCCAGTTGTGGATATTGCCAAACAGGTAGGACCGGCGGTAGTGGGAATATCTAACCGGGCTACCCGCATTGATTTCTGGGGTGAAACTCATGGCAGTGTGGAACAGGGTTCTGGCTCCGGGGTAATCATCGATCCCCAGGGTTATATAGTTACCAATAACCATGTAGTGGAAGGGGCCCAGGAACTGGTTGTCAGTCTGGCTAATGGCAAACATATCCCCGCCAAACTCATCGGCCGGGATCCCCGAACTGACCTGGCCGTAATCAAAATCAATCCGGCGGAAGCGGGAGAACTGACGGTGGCCAAACTGGGAGACTCCTCCCAGCTGCAGGTTGGGGAACTGGTAGTAGCTATCGGTAACCCGCTGGGGGAAGAATTTGCCCGCACGGTTACGGCCGGAATTATTTCCGCTCTCAACCGGACTCTGACCGTGGGGGAACAGAAATTTACCCTGATTCAGACTGATGCTGCCATCAACCCGGGTAATTCCGGTGGGGCCCTGGTCAATTCCAGGGGAGAAGTTATTGGGATCAACAGTGTAAAAATCATCAGCGAAAAAGTGGAAGGCATGAATTTCGCCATTCCCATCAATACCGCTAAACCCATAATTGAACAGCTCATCAAAAACGGGAAGGTAATCCGGCCCTGGCTGGGTATTCTCTACCGTGGTGTGGAAATTGACAAAGATCTGCAGCAACAATATGACTTGCCAGTAGATTACGGAATCGTGGTCGATGATGTAGTGGCCAATGGCCCTGCTGGTCTGGCCGGGATCCAGGCCCAGGATATCATCGTGGGAGTTGACGGGGAAAAGGTAAAGACCTTCCAGGATCTGCAGGAACTGGTCGGAAAGCATAAGGTGGGCGATACCATCAAGGTAAAAGTGGTGCGTAACCGTCAATTCAAGGAATTTAGTGTAAAACTGGGTGAAATGCCGGGGACTTTACAGCCCTAAATGATGGGAGTGGCTAATGTGTATTGTGTTTGTGAACGCCATCTGGAGAAAGCAATGGACGAATTCGTCGATGTCTATGAACAACCTCCCGACCTCTATCTGCTAGAGAAGGTATCCTTTACGGACTGGCTGGCTCCTCAGCACTGCGATTTCTGCGATCAGCCGCCCAAATATCTGGTGGTATGACTATGCAGATAACTATAGTTTGTGTGGGTAAGCTCAAGGAAAAATACTGGCGAGAGGCGGAACAGGAATACCTGAAGCGGCTGGCACCCTATGCCAGGGTGAAAATCATTGAAGTCGCGGATGAGTCCTGCCCGGAAGAGGCCGGGGAGAGTGTTCGGGAACAGGTACGACAAAAAGAGGGGGAGCGTTTGCTGGCGGCTCTCCCCCCTCATTCCTGGCGGGTAGCTCTTGACCTGCGGGGAAAGACCTGTTCTTCGGAGGAGATGGCGGCCAGGGTCGAGGAATGGTTACTGGCAGGCTGGAGCCATCTGGTTTTTGTCATTGGCGGTTCCCTGGGACTGGCGGATAAGGTGCTGGCTGCCTGTCAG
>NZ_BDLR01000013.1:0-222 GCF_002049395.1 Carboxydocella sp. JDF658
GAGGGGCAAATCAGGCAGCGCGGCAGAGCTGCCGGGGAGTAAGAAACCTTATCTATAGGCGAAGAGGACTGGAAAGTCCCGCGACACAAGGTAAAAGCCCTGTAGCCGAAATAGATGAGGCTCCCGATTTGACCCCGAGTACCACGGGACACGAGGAACCCTGTGGGAATCCGGGAGGACCACCTCCCAAGGCTAAATACTCCTTGGCGACCGATAGTGAAC
>NZ_BDLR01000014.1:0-258 GCF_002049395.1 Carboxydocella sp. JDF658
CCGCCTTAACCTCGCTTGCTACCGTAACTCGCCGGTTCATTCTACAAAAGGCACGCCATTACCCGCTAAATCGGGCTCTGACTGCTTGTAGGCACACGGTTTCAGGTTCTTTTTCACTCCCCTCCCGGGGTGCTTTTCACCTTTCCCTCACGGTACTAGTTCACTATCGGTCGCCAAGGAGTATTTAGCCTTGGGAGGTGGTCCTCCCGGATTCCCACAGGGTTCCTCGTGTCCCGTGGTACTCGGGGTCAAATCGGG
>NZ_BDLR01000015.1:0-30742 GCF_002049395.1 Carboxydocella sp. JDF658
GCCCCGCGGGGGCAAATCAAGTATTCGGAAAGGAGGCGAAATCCTGGTCTGGGGGCCAACTTGGCTGGAGATAAAAACAGTCAAGTTTTTTGAACCAGGTAGGAATATGTTCAATGAAACACCGGTAAGCGAAAAAGCTCTGGCTTACTTAAAAAAATATGGCCTCTGGGGTTTAATTGGTTTAGGTTTGCTGGTTTATGGTTTATTACCTGGGGGCGGACAAAACCAGGAAGTGCCGGTTTCCGCACCGGCTACGTCCCAGCGGGATAGTGACATCGCCAGTGCGGAACGGGAACTGGAAACCAAGGCAACAGATATTCTGCGCCAGGTAGCTGGAGCTGGAGAAATCAAGGTGCGGGTAGTGTTAAAGGCCACGGAAAACCGTAACTTTGCGGTGAACTCCAATATCACCCGGCGCACAACCCAGGAAAAGGATGAGCGGGGTGGCAACCGGACCATAACGGAAGTAACGGAACAGAACCAGCTGGTTCTAACCCGTAATGGCTCACAGGAGGTACCGGTGATGGTGCAGGCGGTGCGTCCGCCCATTGAGGGGGTAGTGGTGGCTGCTACCGGGGCCCGCGATCCGGTTATTAAGGCCCAGCTGGCTAACACTGTGGCAACTCTGTTCCATATTCCTGTGCATCGGGTAACGGTGATTGCTGCGCAGTAAAAAATCAGGGAGGAGGTTTTACAGATGGAGAGAAAGTTTAAAGACTGGGGAATGGTGGCGATTGTTGGCGGTTTGATTTTACTGGCAGGACTTTCGGTTAATGATGATTTTATCGATTTTGTTAATAGCCTCAGGCAGACTAAAAGTGCTGCTCATCAGTTAAGCGAGAAGCCGGCACCACTGCCTACCGGAAAAGAGGAACAGCCTAAATTGCCGGCTACTCCGGTACTGCAGCCGGAGACCCGGGAAAGCAATGGTTTTTTTGAGGACTACCGTCTGGAACGGGATCGGATCAGGAGTCAGCAAATTGAGACACTGAAGGAGATTGTAGCGGGGGATGGGGCAGCCGAAATCAAGCGCAAGGCACAGGAACAGTTACTTAACCTGACCGCCAGTGCCGCCAAAGAGGTGGAAGTGGAGAATTTGCTCAAAGCCAAAAATTTTCAAGATGTAGTAGTTTTTCTACAGGAAAAAGGGGCTACGGTGGTAGTGAAGGAACAGGCTCTGGATGGGGATGGACTGGCCCGTTTGACGGATCTGGTAGCCAAAGTCAGTGGCAGAAATCCTGCGGATATAATTATAATTCCTAAAAAGTAGATATATTGTATACTTGTTGTGGATTAGTTCCCAACTGAACTTTTGCACAGTATAATAACAGACAGAAAGGTGAAAATTGCCCAGGCACTTTAGGCCTGGGTCTTTGCTTATGAAGAAGTAAGGGGGAAAGTCATGGTGAAAAAGCGTGTGCGCATTACTGATACTACTTTAAGGGATGGACACCAGAGCCTGTGGGCTACCAGGATGCGAACGGAGGAAATGGTGCCCATTCTGGACAAATTGGATAAAGTAGGATATAATGCTTTAGAGGTCTGGGGGGGAGCAACCTTTGATGTTTGTCTCCGTTACCTGAATGAAGACCCCTGGGAACGCCTGCGCACCATCAAACGGCATGTTCACCGCACCCCCTTGCAGATGTTGTTAAGGGGCCAATCCCTGGTGGGATATCAGCATTATCCTGATGATATCGTTGAAGAGTTCGTTAAAAAAGCGGTGGAGAACGGAATCGATATCATCCGCATTTTCGATGCCTTAAATGATGTGCGCAACCTGGCCAAACCCATTGAAGCGGCCAAAAAAGCAGGAGCTCATGTTCAGGCCGCTGTGGTTTATACCATCAGCCCGGTGCATACCCTGGAACATTATCTGGAAACGGCCCGGCAGCTGATTGGCCTGGGCACTGATTCCATCTGCATCAAGGATATGGCTGGTCTGCTGGCGCCCTACCGGGCATATGAGCTGGTAAAAGCTCTGAAAGAGGAACTGAAGGTGACAGTAGAGTTGCACAGCCATTACATCGGGGGTATGGCGGTAGGGGCATATCTTAAGGCTGCTGATGCCGGTGTCGATATCGTAGATACAGCTGCTGTGCCCCTGGCTTTTGGCGCTTCTCAGCCCCCGGTAGAAACAGTGGTCCGGGCTTTTGAAGGGACGGAGTTTGACACCGGACTGGACATCCACCTGCTGTTCGAGATTGCCCATTATTTTGAAGAATTGCGGCGTAAAAACGGGTACGAGCGGGGCGTGACCAGGATTACTGATATGAAGGTCTTTGAACATCAGGTACCGGGAGGCATGATTTCCAACCTGGTTTCCCAGCTGGAAGAACAACGGGCCCTGCACCGGATCCAGGAGGTTTTGGCCGAAATACCACGGGTGCGGGAGGATCTGGGCTATCCGCCGCTGGTAACTCCCACCAGTCAGATTGTAGGTACCCAGGCGGTATTAAATGTGCTGGCCGGGGAACGCTATAAGCTGGTACCCGGTGAAGTCAAAGCCTATGTCCGCGGCTATTATGGCAGACCGCCGGCTCCTATCAAAGAGGAAATAGCACGCCGGATTCTGGGGAATGAGGAACCAATTGCTTGCCGTCCGGCTGACCTGCTAGAGCCCAGACTGGCCAGGTGTGCGGAAGAAATCAAAGATCTGGCGACCAGTCCTGAAGACGTGCTGTCTTATGCTCTCTTTCCCCAGGTCGCTCGCAAGTTTTTTGAGTTCAGACGGCAAAAACAGGCGGAAGCGGCAGCAGAAGCCGTTGGCCGGCCGCCCAAAAAAGAAAATCAGCCCCCTGTACAGCAAGAGGTTACAGGCGGGACAGCAGCTGAGGAGGAGAATATGCTGAACCTGAAGGAAATCAAGGAATTGATTAAGGTTATACAGGATACCGATATTACCGAAGTCCACCTGGAAAGCGATGGAGTTAAAGTAGCCATTCGCAAGGGAGGAACAGCTCCGGTAATGATGGCTCCTACCCCGGTGATTACCCAGGTGGTAACAGAGGCAGCTCCGGCCCCGGCTCCGGCTGTAGCGGCGGAACAGCCTGCAGCAGCCCCGGCTCCGGCAGTGTCACCTGCTCCTGAGGTCTGCAAGGCCAATACAGTAGAAATCGTATCCCCAATGGTAGGTACTTTCTACCGGTCTCCGGCTCCGGATGCACCACCCTTTGTGGAAGTGGGCAGCATGGTAACTGAAGGTCAGACAGTTTGTATTATCGAAGCCATGAAGCTGATGAATGAGATTGAGGCCGAAGTCAGCGGCAAGGTAGTGGCGGTACTGGTAGAGAACGGACAACCGGTGGAATATGGTCAGCCGTTGTTCCTGATTGAAAAAATGTAATGGGCCCTGGAGGTGGACAGATGTTTAAAAAAATCCTGATCGCCAACCGGGGAGAAATTGCGTTGCGCATTATCCGGGCCTGCCGGGAACTGGGGATTGCTACTGTAGCAGTCTATTCCGAGGCAGACCGGGACAGTTTGCATGCCAGAATTGCTGATGAAGCCTATTGTATCGGCCCTGCTCCTTCGGCCAAGAGTTATCTCAATATTACCAACATCATTGCAGCGGCGGAGGTTTCAGGGGCAGAGGCCATCCATCCCGGTTTTGGTTTTCTTTCGGAAAACGCAGATTTCGCTGAAATCTGTCAGAGCTGCGGCATTACCTTTATTGGTCCCCCGGTGGATGCCATCCGGAAAATGGGGGACAAGGCGGTAGCCCGGGAAACTATGATTAAGGCAGGGGTACCAGTGGTGCCCGGGACAGAAGGAGTTGTCCTTTCTGAGGAAGAAGCACTGCGAGTGGCCGGGGAAATCGGCTATCCAGTGATGATCAAGGCTGCAGCCGGTGGCGGCGGCCGGGGTATGCGGGTGGCTCAGAGTGAGCGGGAATTGCTGAAACAGCTGCAGACCGCCCAGGCTGAGGCCAAGGCTGCCTTTGGCAATGAAGCGGTTTACATCGAAAAATATGTGGAAGAACCCCGTCATATCGAATTTCAGATTCTGGGCGACAAGTACGGTAACATAGTTCACCTGGGAGAACGGGATTGCTCTATCCAGCGCCGTAACCAGAAATTGCTGGAGGAAGCACCTTCCCCGGCCTTGACCCCGGAATTGCGGCAACGCATGGGAGAAGCGGCCATCCGGGCAGCCCGGGCTGTGGGTTACTACAATGCAGGTACCATTGAGTTTTTGCTGGATAAACACGGCGATTTTTATTTTATGGAAATGAATACCCGGATTCAGGTAGAGCATCCGGTAACCGAACTGATTACCGGAATCGATCTGATCAAAGAACAAATTCGGATTGCTGCCGGAGAGGAGCTGGGTTATACTCAAGAGGATATCCGCATCCATGGCCATGCCATTGAATGCCGGATCAATGCCGAGGACCCAGCCCGCAATTTTCTGCCCAGTCCAGGACAGATCACCTTCTACCATCCCCCGGCGGGGCCCTGGGTTCGGCTGGATAGTGCTGTTTATCAGGGCTATGTCATACCCCCCTATTATGACTCCATGGTGGGCAAGCTGATCGTCTGGGGGCGGGACCGGCAGGAAGCCATCGCCCGCATGCAACGGGCTTTACAGGAGTTTGTTATTGAAGGTATTCATACCACCATTCCCTTCCATTTGCGCATTCTGGAAAATGCCTTCTTCCAGAGGGGAGAAGTTTATACTAACTTTATCCAGCGCCGCCTGTTGAATGATGAAAGCTGATTTTGTATAATAAAGCTAATAAGTACAGGAGGTGGCGCCCATGGATACCAGTACTATAGTGGAGCATCAGGGAGACCTGGGGGCAGTTCGGATTGTTCCGGAAGTGATCAGCATCATCGCCGGCCTGGCAGCCAGTGATGTACCCGGGGTTGCTGGAATGAGCGGCAGTCTGATGGGGGGAATTGCCGAGATCTTCAAGAAAAACCCCAGTAAAGGCGTCAAGGCGGAAGTAGGGGAGCGTGAAGTGGCCATTGATATTTTCCTGGTGGTAGAGTACGGGGTGCGTATTCCCGATGTAGCCGGCCAGGTACAGGCTGCTGTCAAGAATGCAGTGGAAAGCATGACCGGAATGACGGTAGTGGAAGTAAACGTCCATGTTCAAGGTGTTGTTTTCCCGCAGGCTGAAACCCGGAATGAAGAACCCCAGCCTCCTAGAGTGCGCTAGCTTTAACCCGTGGCCGTTTGGTCACGGGTTTTTAATTAAAAGTATAAAGGAGTGGTGGACTAATGCTAAAGAAATTTCTTTCCCGGATTGGTATTGGTGCCGCAGAAGTTAATCTTGAGTTAAGTCAGAATGTCTTTACGATGGGCGATTTGGTTACGGGCAGAATTAAAATTATTGGCGGAGAAGTGGAACAAAAAATTGGTGATATATCGGTAGACTTGCTAGTTGAATCCGTTTATGCAAAAGATGAACATACTTTTAAGCTAAAAGATGTTGTAGCTAGAACAGTAATTACCAACGGAATGTTAATTTATCCAGGCCAGCGGCTGGAGTTTCCGTTCACTTTTAAAATCCCGGAAAATATTCCTGTTTCAATGATTAATACAAAGTATTACTTCAAGACAAACCTGGATATTAAAGAGGCTCTGGATTCTAGTGATTATGACTATATTAAAATTATGCCCTCCGGTATTCTGAAAAATTTCCTGGGGGCTTTTGAGGAATTAGGATTTATTCCCAGAAAGGAGTCCTATACCGGCGAATACCAAATAATAGATTTCTATCCTATGTCCTGGCTGGCCGGGCAACTAGATGAATTGACTTTTTGCTACAATCCCCGGCGAGCCAATTATGAAATTTCGGGAAAATTTGAGATAGATAAAAGAAATCATGGTTTAATAGGATTTTTAGCAGATGAGCTGGATTTGGATGAAAAGAAAGGATATTTCTGTTTTACGGCTAATGAGCTGGCTACGCTTGAAAAAGCGAGGGAGACTATTAAAAACTTTATAGCCCGAAACTTTAATAGTCTAATATAGATTAGGTTATAAACGCATTAGCTACCTCCTGTAAATATGATATTAGCTGGGCTCTGATCAAATTAAAATGGTCCCCCAAATAAAAAACAAGGCACTTTGAATTGCGCTGATCGCAATCAAAGTGCCTTAAATCCTATACTCCTTTGATTAACCAGTAAGTCAGATAAGCTACCAAACCAGAAGCAGGAATGGTTAAAAACCAGGCGGTAATGATATTGATGGCTACCTGCCAGTTCACAGCAGAAAAGCGTTTGGCCGAACCTACCCCAAGAATGGAGGAGGAGACCACATGGGTGGTACTGACCGGAACCCCCAGTAAGGAGGCACCGTAAATAACTGTAGAGGAAGTGACATCAGCGGCAAAGCCATGAATGGGTTCCATCTTGAAGATTTTGCTGCCCATGGTTTTGATAATGCGCCAGCCACCGGCAGCTGTGCCCAGCCCCATGGCCAGGGCGCAGGCTGCTTTAACCCAGATAGGTACGGTGAATTCGGGAATGACCTGGGCACTAAAGAGGGCGAGGGCGATAATACCCATCGTTTTTTGCGCATCATTGGAACCATGGGAAAATGCTGCGGACATAGCGGACAAAATCTGCAAACGCCGAAAGACATTATTGACTTTGCCAGGAGCGAACCAGCCGAATATCCAGTAAAAAACGGTCATCAAGGTAAAGCCGATTAAATAACCGATAATGGGGGATAATACCAGTGGTAACAGAACTTTTTCTGTAAAGCCTTTAATAATAACTGCTTGCCAGCCGCCCGAGGCGATGGCAGCACCTACCAGGCCGCCGATGAGGGCATGGGAGGAACTGCTGGGAAAACCGTAATACCAGGTGAGCAGGTTCCAGAAAATAGCCCCAAGCATGGCAGCGGTTAGAGTATGCATGTTGACCAGGGAAGTCTCAACGATCCCTTTACCGATGGTTTTGGCTACCGCTGTACCAGCCATAGCCCCGGCGAAATTGAGAACGGCAGCAAGCATTACAGCGGTTTGAGGCTTTAAGGCCCGGGTTGAGACAGAAGTAGCGATAGCATTGGCAGTATCATGAAAACCATTGATAAAATCAAAAGCGAGTGCTAGTACAATCACGATTATCAGCAGTGCTGTTATACTAAGCATACTTCAGCACTACTCCTTTAAGCACATCGCCTACATCTTCACAGAGGTCCAGCAGATGTTCCATGTGCTCATAAATTTCTTTCCAGCGGATAAAATCCATAGGATCTTTAGCGGTATCGAAAAGACTCTGGATACCGGCACGGAAAATTGCATCTCCACGGCTTTCCAGGCTGTTGATTTCCCGGCAGAGCTTGACGATTTCCTCTTGATTGGCGGATACTTTATTGAGCAGGCAGACAGCTTTTTCTACCCGGGCGCAGACATCAGCTAATACCTCTGCCAGTTCTTTCACGCACTGAGTGGGCTCAGTGGCCCGGTAAAGGATCATGCGGTCGGCAGTGCCATAGATGTAATCCAGGATATCATCCAGAAACTGGGCCAGTCGGAAAACATCTTCCCGATCAAAAGGGGTGATTAACGCGGAGTTTAATTCATCCAGCAATTGACGGGTAATTTCGTCTCCTTCGCTTTCAATTCTTTTCAGGGTAGCCATATTGGTTTCCAGTTTGCTCATGTCATTGACTGTTTCCTTCAGGATCCGGGCGGCCTGGGAAATAGCCTGGCCGTTTTTGGAGAACAGTTCAAAATAAATGGGTTTACTGGGCTTTAAATTAAGCATGAACTGAATACCTCCTGCTACTATGTATTAACTTTAAATCGCCACTCTGATTTTATCCTTATCGTGCTCTTTCGACAAGACAATTTACAGAAGATTAACATTAAATTAACAAAGGTAAAAATCCCTGGTTCCCGGCAGGAAATAAGGTAATAAAAGCGAATAAATTACAATTGTACATATAGATAGAAAGGAGATAAAAACATGCGCGCTCTTGACCGTTTTCTCCTGGCAGTGTATTCTTTTATCGTTGGTTTAGGAATGGTCATACTGGCTCTTTACAGCCTGGGCTGGAATTTGCCTGCTTTTTTACTGGAAGAAAGCATGGGTTCTAGCAATTTTCGCTATGCTATGTTTGTTCTGGCTGTTATTCTGTTTTTATTGAGTGTACGCTTTCTCATTTCCGTTTTTGAACGCCGGGTTGTTCCCCATATTTTGATTAAAGATAATCCACTGGGTCAAGTACATATCAGTGTGGAAGCCATTACCGGACTGGTTTCCAGGACTGCCTTCCAGTTGCCTGGAGTGCGGGAATGCCGGGCTCAGCTGGCCATGACTCCGGCCGGGTTGCAGATTCTGATTCGTCTAACCGTTAGCGGTGAGTTAAATTTGCCTGAACTGCTGACCTCCCTGCAGGAGGAGATCAAGCAGCGGCTGGCGCAAGTGGTGGGGCTGGAAGTCAATCAGATTCGGATACTGGTCACCTCCCTGCAGCCTGAAACCACTACCAGCAGCGGAAAGGTCAGGTGAGAGGAATGTGGAGAGAAATCATGGAAACATTAATAGTAGAACATCCGGGTAAAGCAGCCGGTGCACTTATAGGATTGGTTTTTGGCTGGCTTACTATCCATTATGGGCTGTTTAAAGCTGTTTTTCTGTTGGCCTGTGTTGCTGGCGGTTTTTATTTGGGTAGCCGCTGGGAACGCGGTGAAGGCAGATTCTGGACCGAGCGCTTGATAAGGAGGCAAAACAGTGATACGTAGACAGGGCCGAGAAGCAGCATTACAAACCCTTTATCAGCTGGATTTAAGTGAAAGCGATTGGCAGGATACTCTGGTACACCTGACAGAAGAGTTTGCCTTGCCCCAGGAAGCAGTCACTTTTGCCCGCGAACTGGTCACAGGAGTGTTATCCTGCAGGTCCCAGCTGGATGAGGAAATCGAACAACGAAGTGAAGGTTGGCCTGTACGGCGCATGGGTGTCGTGGACCGCAACATTTTGCGGCTGGGGGCTTTTGAACTCCTGCACCGGGAGGACATACCCCCGGCAGTGGCTGTCAATGAAGCGGTGGAACTGGCCAAACGATATGGGGATAAAGATTCCAGCCGCTTTATTAACGGTATTCTGGGCCGGATGCTCAAGGAGCTGAAAAAGGATGAGAGATCTCTTTCTCGGCATTGATACCAGCAATTATTGTACTTCACTGGCACTGGTAGATGCAGAGGGGAAGCTGCTGGCGGAAAGGAGAAAGCTCTTGCCCGTAAAGCAAGGTGAACGGGGCCTGAGACAAAGTGAGGCCCTGTTTTTGCATTTAGGGCAGCTGCAGGAACTGGCCGGAGAAGTGCTGGGCCAGGCGGACCCCGCCCGGGTGGCAGCCATTGGGGTAAGCGTTAGGCCCCGGCCCCGGGAGGACAGCTATATGCCGGTTTTTAAGGCAGGAGAAACCCTGGCCCGGGCTCTGGCCGCTTTTTGTGGAGCGGCGGTAGTGGAGGTTTCCCATCAGGAAGGCCATCTAGCCGCAGGGCTGGCATCTGCCGGTGGGCCCGAAGCTTCTGCTTTTTTGGCTATTCACCTGTCAGGAGGCACTACTGACCTGCTGGAAGTGCGCCGGGTTGAGGAGCAAGGAAGTTTTTATCGGATTAAGCAGCTGGGGGGTAGCAAAGACCTCCATGCCGGGCAGCTGGTGGACCGGATAGGTGTGGCCCTTGGGCTTACCTTTCCCGCGGGCCCGGCCTTAGAGCAGCTGGCTCGCACCTGGTCTGGCCCTATTAAACCTTTATCCATCCCCTGCCAGCAGGGCTGGTTGCATTTAAGCGGGGCTGAGACCCAGGCCTACAAGGCCATCGCAGCTGGGGAACCGGCGGCAGCGGTAGCCAGAGCGGTGGAAAGCTGTCTGGCTAAAGGCCTGGAAAAGCTGATTCTGTATGGGCGGGAGCAGACTGGTCTTAAGGATGTGCTGCTGGTGGGCGGTGTAGCGGCCAACCAGTTTTTAAGGCAGAAATTAAGAAAGCGGCTGGAACATCCTGCCCTGGGTATAAGGCTATTTTTTGCAGAGGCGAGATACAGCGGGGACAATGCCCTGGGTCCGGCTCTACTGGCCCGTTATAATTTGTTAAAAAAATTACCGCTGACGGCAGGAATTAGTCCAATTGGCGAGAATAAATAAAAAATTGAAGACAATTATATTTTATGAGGGAGGGGAAGAAGGAGTGTACCGGATTTTACGCAAACAGGCGCTGTCGGAAAATATCAAGCTGATGGAAATTGAAGCGCCACTGGTTGCTCGCAATGCCAAGGCGGGACAGTTCATTATCCTGCGGGTAGACGAAAAAGGGGAACGGATTCCCTTGACCATTGCCGACTTTAATAAAGAAAAAGGCACTATTACCATTATTTTTGCCGAGGTTGGCTATACTACCCAGAAATTGGGCTGTCTCAATGAGGGAGATGCTGTTCTGGATTTTGTTGGACCTTTAGGCCATGAGTCGGAAATCGACAATTTTGGTCATGTGGTCTGTATCGGCGGTGGCGTGGGTATCGCCCCCATGTTTCCCATTACCCGGGAATTGTACAAGGCTGGCAACCGGGTGACTTCCATTATCGGAGCCCGTTGCAAGGATCTTTTGTTCTGGGAAGAGGAGATGCGGGCAGTTTCTCAGACCCTGCATGTTACCACTGATGACGGTTCTTATGGCCGCCATGGATTTGTAACCCAGGTCTTGCAGGAAATGATCGACCAGGGCGAAAAAATCGATCTGGTATATGCTATCGGTCCCTTGCCCATGATGCGGGCAGTGGCAGAAGTAACCAGACCCTATGGTATCAAGACTATTGTCAGCTTGAACTCCATCATGGTGGATGGCACAGGCATGTGCGGTGCCTGCCGGGTCACCGTAGGCGGAGAAACTAAATTCACCTGTGTGGATGGTCCGGAATTTGACGGCCATCTGGTGGATTTTGCTGAACAAATGCGGCGGGCCCAGATTTTCAAGGATGAAGAAGCACGGGCCAGGGCAGCTGGCAGTTGCGGGGGTGGTTGCGGATGTCACTAGAAAAAGGCAAAAAGGAGCTGGTCCTGAAGAAAACTCCGATCCCGGAACAGGACCCGGCAGTACGGGCCAGAAACTTCGATGAAGTAGCACTGGGTTATACGGAAGAACTGGCGGTTCAGGAAGCTAATCGCTGTCTCAGCTGTAAAAATGAACCCTGTGTCAAGGGCTGTCCTGTACAAGTGCCTATTCCTCAGTTTATCGCTAAAATCAAGGAAAAGGATTTTGCCGGGGCCATTCGGACCATTAAGACGAAAAACCTGTTGCCTGCTGTTTGTGGCCGGGTATGTCCTCAGGAAAACCAGTGTGAAAAGAACTGTGTAATGGCCAAGAAAGGCGAGCCGGTAGGGATTGGCCGGCTGGAGCGTTTTGCCGCTGACTGGGAAATGGCCCATGGGGTGGAAGTACCAGAGGTTGCTCCTCCCACTGGTAAGAAAGTGGCTATTATCGGTTCCGGGCCGGCGGGCCTGACAGCAGCAGCTGACCTGGCCAAGCTGGGCCATAAGGTAACTATATTTGAAGCTCTGCATGTCCCCGGTGGGGTGTTGATGTATGGTATCCCTGAGTTCCGTTTGCCCAAGCGGATTGTGCAGCAGGAAATTGATAATCTGCGCAAAATGGGGGTAGAAATCATCGTTAATGCCGTGGTCGGCAAGAGCATCACTGTGGATGAGCTGATGGAGCAGGAAGGCTTTGATGCGGTGTTCATCGGCACCGGTGCAGGTTTGCCCTACTTCCTGGGTATTCCCGGGGAAAACCTGAACGGCGTCTATTCAGCCAATGAATTCCTGACCAGAACCAACCTGATGAAGGGCTATCTCTTCCCCGAGTATGCCACTCCTATTAAGGTTGGTAAGCGGGCGGCCATTCTGGGTGCCGGGAACGTAGCCATGGATGCTGCCAGAACTGCCAAGCGGCTGGGGGCAGAGGAAGTATATATTGTCTATCGCCGTTCCCGGGAAGAAATGCCGGCTCGTTTGGAAGAAATCCATCATGCGGAAGAAGAAGGCATCAAGTTCCAGCTGTTGACCAATCCCATTCGCCTGCTGGGCAATGAGCAGGGCTGGGTGACAGCCATGGAATGCCTGCGTTATGAGCTGGGTGAACCCGATGCGTCCGGGCGCCGCAGCCCTGTGCCTATCGAAGGCTCCAATTTCATCATGGAAGTGGATACAGTAGTAGTGGCGATCGGTCAGGGTCCCAATCCTTTGGTACCGCGCACTACCAAAGGTTTGGAAACCAACCGGAAAGGCAATATTATGGCCAGTGAAGAAACAGGAGCTACTTCTAAGCCAGGAGTCTATGCCGGTGGTGATGTGGTGACCGGTGCAGCTACTGTTATTAAGGCTATGGGTGCAGGCCGGGTAGCGGCTACTGCCATTCACGAATATCTTATGAACAAGTAAGGCAGCCAGCGGCTGCCTTCTATTTTATCTGCGGAGGGCAAAAGATGACGGGAAAAACTTTCTGGACAGTGACAGAACTGAACAGCCTGATCAAACAGAGCCTGGAGACCAATTATCTGCTTAAAAGAGTCTGGATTAAAGGGGAGATAGCGGAATTTACCCGCCATCGCCTTTCCGGTCACTGCTATTTTACCCTGAAAGACCAGGAAAGCCAGCTTAAATGCGTTATGTTCCGGCAACAGGCAGCCAATCTACGTTTTCAACCCCGGGCCGGTATGGAGGTGCTGGTCCTGGGCAGTATCAATGTTTTTCTGCCGAATGGTATCTATCAGCTCTACGCCGAAGATATCCAGCCCTATGGCATTGGCAGCAGCCAGTTGCAGCTGGAACAGCTGAAGCGTAAACTGGAGGCAGAGGGGCTGTTCAGCACTGCCCGCAAAAGGCCTTTGCCGCCTTTACCTCGTCGGATAGCCCTGGTCACTTCCCGGCAGGGAGCAGCAGTACGGGATATGGTAAAAATACTGCGCCAGCGTTTTCCCATTATTGAGATCGTGATTGTGGATGTGCAGGTACAGGGTGAAGAGGCGCCTGCCTCCATCAAAGCTGGATTAGAACTGGCAGCAGCTCACACGGGGGCAGACCTGGTGATTGTAGGTCGAGGCGGAGGAGCCACTGAAGATCTGGCTGCTTTCAATTCGGAAATAGTAGTACGGGCCATTGCTGCCTGTCCCCTGCCGGTGATTGCTGCTATCGGGCATGAAAGTGATGTTACCCTGGCTGATCTGGTGGCTGATGTCCGCGCCTCCACCCCTTCCAATGCGGCGGAACTGGCGGTTCCAGTCTTACAGGAACTGCTGGGCCGTACGGCAGAAATGGCCCAGCGCTTAAGGGCTGCTATCAGCAATCGTTTTCGCTGGGAACGACAGCGGCTGGAACAACTGGCTTCCCGGCCTATATTGCAGCAACCTCAGCTCTATTTTGAGCGGAAATGGCAGGAGGTTGAAAGGATAGCAGGAAAATTGCAGACTGCTGCCGAAAATGTATATCTGCAAAAACAGCATCGCCTGGAGAAGACAGTAGCAGCTCTAAATGCCTTAAGTCCTTTAAAGGTGCTGGAGCGAGGTTACGCCTTCTGCCGAAGGGAACAGGAAGTAGTGACTTCAGTAGAACAGGTTCAGACTGGACAAGGACTGACCCTGCATATGAAGGATGGGGAAGTAGATTGTCAAGTTCAGGCGGTTAGGAGGAAAATGAATGGATAATCAACTGAGCTATGAAGAGGCAATGCAAAAGCTCGAACGCATTGTCAGCCAGCTGGAACGAGGGCAGTTGCCCCTGGAAGATGCCTTGCGTGCCTTTGAAGAAGGGGTAAAACTGGTCCGTCTTTGCCAGGAAAAGCTGCAGGCTGCTGAAGGGAAACTGTTATTGTTACAGGCTCAGTCTAATGCTAAAATTAAGTTACAGGAAGCGACACTGGAATAGAGGGTGGAGATGGATTTGCAAAAGTGGCAGGAGCAATTACTGGCAAAAAACAGACTGGTAGAGGACTGGCTCGAAGAGGTGTTACCCGGACCAGAACTGGAGCCAGGGCGCCTGCATGAGGCTATGCTCTATAGTCTTTTTGCCGGGGGCAAACGTTTACGCCCAGCCCTGGTTTTGGGGGCTGTGGAAGCAGTAGGGGGAGAAGTTCAGGCTGCTCTGCCGGCAGCAGCAGCACTGGAAATGATCCACACCTATTCCCTGATTCATGATGATTTGCCGGCTATGGATAATGATGATTACCGCCGGGGTAAACCTACCAATCATAAGGTCTTTGGTGAAGCAACAGCCATTCTGGCAGGAGATGCCCTGTTGACCCTGGCCTTTGAATTGCTGGCCGCGCATTTACCGGGGGCTGGTGTAAGTCCGGAAATCGCATTACGGGTAATCAGGGAAATTGCCGAGGCTGCAGGTACTCAGGGCATGATTGGTGGGCAAATGGCGGATATGGAGGCCCAGGGGCAACAAGTTAATGGGGAACAGCTGGAAAAAATCCATCGCCGCAAAACGGGGGCCCTTTTCCGGGCAGCTGTCAGGGTGGGAGGCCTGATTGGTGGTGCTACCCCTGAACAACTAGCAGCTTTATCCCACTATGCTGAACAACTGGGCCTGGCTTTTCAAATCACCGATGATATCCTGGACATTACCGGAGACCCGGCCAAAATGGGCAAGGATAAAAATTCAGACCTGAAAAACTGCAAGGCCACCTATCCTTCACTATATGGACTGGAACAGGCCCGGATCATGGCGGAAAAGGCTGTAACCGCTGCCATTAAGACTTTAGGGATTTTCGGCGCAAAGGCTGAATTTTTGAAGGAAACAGCTTTATTTTTATTAAAACGAGAGCAATAGCTACTGGTCTGGCATTAATTAGCTGTTGCATGCTTAGATGGATTATGATAGACTGTAGCAGCTGACAGGGCGAATTGCTAAGAACAGCAAAATAGCATATAATATTTATTGAGCAATGATTCATCAGCCTGGCCGCTACGGTGGCAGGTGGTGCAGTATCCTAGTCGGCCGCAGCGTTTTTGAAGGCGGGCCTAAAAATCCGTCAAAGGGCACATCGATGAAGTTCCTGGTGTCGGCTTTCGACGCCCCGTCGGGGGTTGGTGCTGGGAGTTAAGGAAGATGGGGCGATCCACAAGGGCATGTGGGCGTTGACCCCGCTTCCGCGGAGGCCCAAGTGCGTGGTGACCTATGGCGAGTAGGAAGCTATGGCTTGGGGTTGAACCTGCAATTCATTATCCTGTTACGGCAGGATGGTGGGTGCAGTGTAGCCTGCCTTGAGCGGGTGTAGAGGATGGCGAGCTATCAGGCCTTTTAACCGATGGCGCCGAGGTTAAGGGACCTGTCGCCTGAAACTGCATCTGCAAAAGAGGCTAGAAGACGCCGGCGGTCGCCGAAGAAATTTCCTAGGCTGCCCACCAGAGATGGAGTTTGCTGGGGATTAAAGTGTGGACTAAGTGGTAATCCAGTCTTGCCGGCGGTGACGCGGCAAAACGATGGGAAAGGGGAAACCGCCTCATGCGGCGACGCAGAGGAGCATCGTCTGGGAAAACCTACTGGACCTGAAGCCACAACGTTTACTCAGCAGACTACCACCTGCCAGTAGTAGCTGTTACATATATTTTTTTTTATCATTTAAGAGGTGACCGGATTGGGTAATAATAATCATAAATTGAGGGCACAGGTGCGGCGCCAGGTTTTAGTTGTAGGTTTATTGACTTTCTTTACAGCTATGGCTATCAGCAGTGGGACGGAAGCGGTTGTAAACCGATTTCCCTCGGCACTGGCGGCTTTGCCCTTTCTGTTAATTATCATCGCTGTAGGCATTATTTTTGATATGATCGGAGTGGCAGCCACGGCTGCTGCAGTAGCTCCGTTTCATGCCAAAGCAGCGCGAAAAATTCCAGGCGCAAAACAGGCGATTTCTCTCCTCAATCATGCTGATAAAGTGGCCTCTTTTTGTAATGATGTGATTGGTGATATTTGCGGTACAGTCAGTGGTGGACTGGGAGCAACTATCGTTTTTTTATTAGTCAGCAGTCATCCGGACTGGAATAAAGCCTGGTTGGGCACCATCATGACCGGTTTAATTGCTGCTGTTACCGTCGGAGGCAAGGCTGGTGGGAAAAAGCTGGCCATTGACCATGCAGAAGAAATCATTTTCCTGGTCGGCCGGTGCCTGGCCTGGATTGAAAGGCAAACAGGCTGGACGCTGTGGCCGGACAAGAAAAATAGCAAGGGCGGGAGAAAGAGGAATGACCACTTCAATTCTTAGTCAGATCAATGGACCGGAAGATTTGCAGGGATTAACCTTGAACCAGCTAAAACAGCTGGCGGAAGAAATTCGCCGGGAACTGATTGAAGTTACCTCCAGAACGGGAGGACATCTGGCGCCCAATCTGGGGGTTGTGGAGCTGACCATCGCCTTGCACCGTGTGTTCAATTCCCCTGCAGATAAAATTATCTGGGATGTGGGCCACCAGGCTTATGTTCATAAACTGCTAACGGGCCGGCGGGATCGGTTTGCTACTTTGCGTCAGCTGGGGGGAATTTCCGGCTTTCCCAAGCGGGAGGAAAGCCCCCATGACATTTTCGCTACCGGGCACAGTTCCACTTCTATTTCCGCTGCTCTGGGCATTGCCCTGGCCCGGGATATGAAAAAAGAGGATTTTAAAGTGGTGGCTGTAATCGGTGATGGGGCTCTTACCGGAGGTATGGCTTTTGAGGCGTTAAACCATGCCGGACACACCAAAACCGATTTGATTGTGATCTTGAATGATAATGAAATGTCCATTGCTGAAAATGTAGGGGCCCTTTCTTCCTACCTGACCCGCATGCGCACTGACCCCAAGTATTATAAGGGAAAAGAGGAAATTGAATACATATTAAAGCGTATCCCCAATATCGGTCCCAAGATGTTGCTACTGGCTAACCGTCTCAAGGATAGTGTCAAACACCTGGTAGTGCCTGGTATGCTCTTCGAGGAGCTGGGCTTTACCTATCTTGGTCCCATCCCCGGTCATGATCTAGCGGCACTGAAAAAGGTGCTGCATGATGCCAAAGCTTTGACAGGGCCGGTGCTGGTGCATGTGATTACCAAAAAAGGCAAAGGCTATTTGCCGGCAGAGGAGAATCCTGACAAGTTTCATGGCACCGGTCCTTTTGATATAGCTACCGGACAGAGTGCTGGCGGCACGGGGCCCATCTCTTACACCGAAGCCTTTGGCCGGGAGCTGGTGGCACTGGGACAGCAGGATGCCCGGATTGTGGCTATTACGGCAGCGATGCCTACCGGGACTGGACTGTACCATTTTGCCAGGGAAATTCCCCATCGTTTTTTTGATGTAGGGATTGCAGAACAACATGCCGTTACCCTGGCGGCCGGAATGGCTACCCAGGGATTAAAGCCGGTGGTGGCTATTTATAGTACTTTTTTGCAAAGAGCCTATGACCAGGTGCTACATGATGTCTGTTTACAAAAGCTGCCGGTGGTGCTGGCCATGGACAGGGCTGGCCTGGTGGGGGAAGATGGTCCCACCCATCACGGTGTTTTTGATATTGCCTATCTGCGTTCCATCCCCAATCTGGTTTTGATGGAACCTAAAGATGAAAATGAATTACGCCATATGCTTTATACTGCTATCCAGCATGATGGCCCTATTGCCCTGCGCTATCCCCGGGGGAACGGCATCGGAGTGCCGCTGGAACAGCAGCTACGCCAGCTGCCCCTGGGTAAGGCGGAAGTGCTGCGGGAAGGCAGTCAGGGCTGGATTCTGGCTCTGGGCTCTCTGGTTTATGATGCTCTGGCAGCGGCAGAAGAGCTGGCAGGAGAGGGGCTGGATATCGGGGTTGTTAATATGCGGTTTGTAAAACCCCTGGATGAGGATCTGCTGCATCGATTGGTAGCTACCAATACGCCCTGGTTAACGGTGGAAAACCATGTCCTGGCCGGCGGTTTTGGTTCAGCCATTCTGGAGTTCCTCCATCAAAATGGTTATCAACGACAGGAAGTGACCATGCTGGGTTTGCCCGACCAATTCATTGAACACGGCCGGGTGGAAGAGCTGAAAGCTATCTATTGCCTGAATCAGGACGGCATCAAGGCCAGTTGTCTGGAAATGCTGGCAAAGCGCCAGCAAAAAACCATTCTGGTTGCAGGGAAATAGAGGTGAACAGAATAATGAGCAAAAAGCGATTGGATGCCCTTCTGGTTGAGAAGGGCTTTTTTTCCAGCAGGGAAAGGGCTAAGGCGGCCATTATGGCCGGTCTCGTTTTTGTGCAAGGCAGAAAAGTGGATAAAGCCGGGGAAATGGTGGCTGAGGAAGTGGAAATCAAAATTAAAGGGGAGGACTTTCCCTGGGTCAGCCGGGGGGGACTGAAACTGGAAAAGGCCCTGCGGGTCTTTGCCTTTTCTGTAAAAGACCGGGTGGTGCTGGATATCGGGGCCAGTACCGGTGGATTTACCGATGTCTGCCTGCACTATGGAGCTCGCCAGGTGATTGCCGTCGATGTCGGCTATGGGCAGCTGGCCTGGAAACTGCGTCAGAACCCGCGGGTGCTGAATCTGGAGCGCACCAATATCCGCTACTTGACCAAAGAGGAACTACCCCTGGTGCCGGAAAGGGTGGTGATTGATACCAGTTTTATCTCCCTGGGGCTGGTATTGCCCAGGGCCTGGGAGCTCAGCAGCGCTGATGCCCAGGTAATCGCCCTGGTCAAGCCCCAGTTTGAGGCAGGCCGGGAGAAAGTGGGTAAAAAAGGGGTAGTACGGGACCCCGGTGTACATAAGGAAGTGCTGGAGAAGGTAACGGCCATGGCCCGGGAGCAGGGGTTTAGTATCCTGGGGCTGGACTATTCGCCTATTAAGGGTCCGGAAGGAAATATTGAATATCTCCTCTGGCTGGGCAAAATAGAAACTGGATGGAGTGAAGCAGAAGTAAGTCACCGGATAGAACAGGTGATACAGGAGGCATTTGCCGGAGCTCAATAATTTTTTTTAACAAATAGCAGGAAAACAAAAAGAAATATAGTATATAATATTTATCAGAGCAACAGGAAATAGTATGACACATTTCCTTATTAGCGAAGGCGGTGAGGACTATAGAACTGACCAAACGCCAGGCTGAGATCATCCGGATTGTTAAGGAAGAAGGGCCAATTACAGGGGAGCAGATAGCCGAACGGCTGAATTTGACCAGGGCCACCTTAAGGCCTGATCTGGCCATATTGACTATGGCGGGTCTTTTGGAAGCCAGACCCCGGGTAGGCTATTTCTATTCCGGACGTTCAGTGCCAAATCCTTTTACTGAAAAGCTGATGTCCATCAAGGTAGGGGATGTTCATTCCCTGCCCAAGGTAGTGGTGGATACCGCCACGGCTTATGATGCGGTAGTCACCATGTTTACGGAAGACGTGGGCACCCTGTTTGTGGTTACCAGTGAGGGACGGCTGGAAGGAGTTGTTTCCCGCAAGGATTTGCTCAAGGTAGCTATCGGTGGCAGTGATTTGCATAAACTGCCGATTGGGATTGTTATGACCAGGATGCCCAATATCATTACCACTACACCGGAGGAAAGTGTTTTCAAGGCTGCCCAGAAGCTGATCGCTCACGAGGTGGATGCATTGCCAGTAGTCAAACCCATGAATGAAGAAGATGGGACTGAAAGCTGGCAAGTAGTAGGTAGACTAACCAAAACCAATATCACCAGGCTATTTGTAGAGCTGGTGCAAGGAGGAGGGGATTTCCATATCCCGGGAAAACTCTAAGCCGGTAGTTTATGTACTTTCAGACTCCATCGGGGAAACCGCTGAGTTTGTAGTGAAGGCAGCCCTGAGCCAGTTTAACTCAGAAGGGGAAAGTCTGATCATCAAGCGGGTTCCCTATGTGCATGATGCTGAATATTTGCGGGAGGTCATCGATCAGGCCCGGGCTGATGGAGCGGCTTTGGCCTATACCCTGGTATTGCCGGAATTACGCCGGATTTTACAGGAGGAAGCCAGAGATCTGCCCCAGGTGGATATTATGGGGCCGATGATGGATGCCCTCAGTCTGGTGATGGCAACAGAGCCCAAGCTCAAACCCGGTCTGGTTCACCGCATAGACGAAGAATACTTCCGCAAGGTGGAGGCTATCGAATTCGCTGTCAAGTATGATGATGGCAAGGATCCCAGGGGTATTACTCACGCCGATATTGTTATAATCGGGGTTAGTCGTACTTCCAAAACTCCTCTCTGTATGTATCTGGCTCATAAGCGCATCAAGGCGGCCAATGTGCCACTGGTGCCGGAAGTACCTCCCCCGGAAGAGCTGTTCAAATTGCCACCGCGCAAGGTGATCGGTTTGACCATCAAGCCGGAACAGCTCAATATCATCCGGCAGGAGCGCCTTAAAACCCTGGGCCTGACATCCAGTGCCGAATATGCTTCCATGGAGCGGATTTTACTGGAACTGGACTATGCTGAGAGTATTATGAAAAAAATCGGCTGTCCGATTATTGATGTGACCAATAAGGCGGTGGAGGAAACAGCCAGCCGCGTTTTGGAAATTTTCTACAAGGGGGAGAGAAACAAGTATGTCTAAGAAGTGGGTATACCTTTTCCAGGAAGGAAAAGCGGACATGCGAGACTTGTTGGGAGGGAAAGGAGCCAACCTGGCGGAAATGACCAATATTGGTCTACCGGTACCTCCTGGTTTGACCATTACCACTGAGGCCTGTAATGAGTACTATGCCAATGGCCAGCAGTTCCCCGCCGGCCTGGTTGACCAGATCAAGGAAGCTCTGGCCCAGGTGGAAAAGCAAATCGGTAAGAAGTTTGGGGATGAAAACAACCCCTTGCTGGTATCCGTGCGCTCCGGTGCCAAGTTTTCCATGCCCGGGATGATGGATACTATCCTTAACCTGGGTCTGAATGACCGGACGGTGGAAGGGCTGGCCCGGGCCACCAGTAACGAACGGTTTGCCCTGGACTGCTATCGCCGGTTCATTCAAATGTTCAGTGATGTGGTGCTGGAAGTACCTCATTACCAGTTTGAAACCGTTCTGGAAAAACACAAAGAGCGGCTGGGCGTCCACTATGACCACGAACTGGATGCTGCTACCTTGCGGGAAGTGGTAAAGGAGTACAAGGCCATTACCCGGCGGGAAGCCGGGGTGGATTTCCCCCAGGATCCCATGGAACAGTTGCTGCTGGCTGTTAAGGCAGTATTCCGCTCCTGGAATAACCAGCGGGCCATTGTTTACCGCAAGATCAATGGCATTCCTGACCATCTGGGTACAGCAGTGAATGTTCAGACCATGGTCTTTGGTAATATGGGCAATGACTGCGGTACCGGGGTTGCTTTTACCCGTAACCCCAGCACCGGGGAACCTGCTCTCTATGGTGAGTATCTGATTAATGCCCAGGGTGAGGATGTGGTAGCCGGAATCAGAACACCTCAACCCATTTCTACCTTGCAGGCAGAAATGCCGGAAGTTTATCAGCAATTTGTGGCAGTATGCAAAATCCTGGAAAACCATTATAAAGATATGCAGGATATCGAGTTCACCATTGAACGGGGCAAACTCTATATTCTGCAAACCCGGACTGGTAAGCGGACTGCAGCAGCAGCTCTGAAAATTGCTGTTGATATGGTCAATGAAGGGCTGATTGACAGGAAAACTGCTATCCAGCGGATTGAACCCGCATCCCTGAACCAGTTGCTGCATCGCCGTATTGACCCCAATGCCAAACTGGATGTTGTGGCCAAAGGCTTGCCGGCATCTCCGGGCGCTGCATCCGGCCAGGTGGTATTTGATGCTGATGAAGCTGAGAAGCTGGGACTGAATGGGGAAAAGGTTATCCTGGTCAGAATGGAAACCACTCCTGATGACATCCATGGTATAATCCAGGCGCAAGGGATTTTGACTTCCCGCGGTGGTATGACCAGTCATGCGGCTGTGGTGGCCCGCGGCATGGGCAAACCCTGTGTTTGTGGCTGTGAGGCCATTAAGATCGATTATGAAAATGAGCAATTCCAGGTTGGAGAACGGGTATTCCGCAAGGGAGATATCATTTCCATTGATGGTGCTACCGGTCAGGTTATCGCTGGTCAGGTACCCATGATCGATCCGGAAATTTCCGCGGAATTTGAGCTGCTGCTGAGCTGGGCTGATGAAATCCGGACCATGAAAGTGCGAGCCAATGCGGATACTCCGGAAGATGCTGCCAAGGCCCGCCAGTTTGGGGCAGAAGGGATTGGCCTTTGCCGCACTGAGCATATGTTTATGGCCCAGGATCGGTTGCCAATCGTGCAGGAAATGATTCTGGCCGAGAACAAAGAAGAGCGGGAAGCTGCCCTGGCCAAACTGCTGCCTATGCAGAGGGAAGACTTCTATGGCATCCTGAAAGCTATGGCTGGCTATCCAGTCTATATCCGTCTGCTGGATCCGCCTTTGCATGAGTTCCTCCCCAATCAGGAAGAACTGGTAGTGGAAATAACTACGCTGAAATTGACCGGTGGAGACCCGGCGGTGATTAAGGCTAAAGAACAGTTGCTCAAGAAAGTCCGGGCCTTGCATGAGTTTAACCCCATGCTGGGTCATCGCGGTTGCCGCCTGGCCATCACCTGGCCGGAAATCTATGCTATGCAAGTACGGGCTATCTATCAGGCAACCGCCCAGCTGATCAAAGAGGGGGTTGACGCTCGACCGGAAGTGATGATTCCGCTGGTAATTGAAGCGGAAGAATTGCGCAAACTGCGGGAGCTGAGCGTTCAGGTTGCCAAAGAGGTGATGGCTGAGTATGGCGTAGAGGTGCCGATCAGTGTCGGTACCATGATCGAGCTGCCGCGGGCCTGTGTCACCGCTGATGAAATCGCTCCCCATGCCGATTACTTCTCCTTCGGTACCAATGACCTGACCCAGACTACCCTGGGCTTTAGCCGTGATGATGCTGAAGGCAAGTTCATGCAGGACTACCTGGATCAAAAGATCTTTGCTGAAAATCCCTTCATAGTTCTGGACACCAGGGGAGTTGGCAAATTGATGAAAATGGCTACCCAGCTGGGACGGCAGGCTAACCCTGCACTGAAGGTGGGTATCTGCGGTGAGCACGGCGGTGAGCCCAAATCCATCTTCTTCTGCCAGGAAGCCGGTCTGGATTATGTCTCCTGTTCACCTTACCGGGTTCCTATCGCCAGGTTGGCTGCGGCCCAGGCAGCTCTAGGGGATGTAACGCGGGATAAATAATAAACAAAAAAATCTAGAGCTCTGCCTTGTGGCAGAGCTCTTTTTTGTTGACAATCATATAATACAGGAGTATAGTTTAAATGTTAGGAAATCCGCAGAGACCGGAGGTGAGGGGAAAATGGACGGAGGCCCCAGTCGAGAGGGTTACTGGCAACAAATGAATAAACGGTGGGCAACTGCCTTTTCCCGCTCCGGAAAGGTGGTTGGCCCTGCCTGAAAAGGGGGGTAGCCATGCTCTGCATTTATTTCTATGATCATGCCACCAACAAAATCTACTTTGATGCCGACCTATCCCGCAAGGATGAGTACCTCAAGGACCCCCGCAATTTACTCTGGATTGATATTTATGATTGTACCGCCAAGGACCTGGAATTACTGGCCAATGCCTTCCAGTTTCACCCAATGGCTTTAGAGGATGTTTTGCAGGAAAGTCCTCGGGCCAAGGTTGACCGCTATGATGATTACTATTTCTTCGTTTTCCACTCCCTGCGTTATGATGAGGAAAGCGATGAAGAGATTACCACTGTGGAACTGGATGTTTTCCTGGGCAGTAATTACCTGGTAACCATTCACAAGGATGCCCTGTCCAGTGTGGCCCGGGTAGTGAAACAGTGCTGGTACACCAGCCGCTTGATGCAGCGGGGGCCAGATTATTTGCTATATAACCTGGTGGACGGTATTATCGATGAATATTTCCCCATTCTGGAGCGGATTGGCGTCCGGATTGACGAACTGGAAGATGAGCTATATGTCAATCCCATTCAGGAAGTAACCGATGAGTTCCTGGCCTTAAAGCGGACCATCCTGTTATTGCGAAAAGTAATCATGCCTCAGCGGCGGATTTTTGCCAATGTCAATGGGCGTTATTCCTTTCAAATTCAGGAAGAGAATAAACCTTATTATATGGACCTGGTGGACAATATTGAACGCATTATTGACACTACCGATACCTACCGGGATCTGGTCAATGGCGCTATGGACACCTATTATTCCATTGTTTCCAACCGCACCAACGAGGTAATGCGCTATCTCACCATTATCTCTACCATTATGATGCCGTTGACTTTTATCACCGGTTTGTTCGGGATGAATGTACCCTTGCCGGGGGCCCACAGCCCCTATACCCTGTATATTATATTGCTGGGGATGCTGGGGTTAACCGTGATCATGCTCTGGTACTTCCGGAATAAGGACTGGGTCTGATGGGGATGAGGGCTGTTAAAGACCGCTACCGCTGGTTTTTAACAGCCTTTTTCCTATGCGAAGGAGGAATTGACGTGCGTCTGTTTCTTGGTTTATGGTTGCCTGGGCAGTGGCGGGAGCGCTTAGCAGGCCTGGAGGTGCCCTGTCCCGGGGTCAAATGGGTAGAAAAGGAGAACTTGCATCTGACCCTGCGCTTTCTGGGAGAAGTAGATGAAAAAAGCCTTCCCAGCCTGCAAAAACATCTGGCTTCGATTTCACTATCGCCTTTTACTCTGCAGTCTTCCGGGCCAGGGGCTTTCCCCGATCGGTCGGCTCCCCGGGTGCTCTGGTGGGGGGTAAGAGGCAGGACGGAGAGGGATAGTCAGCGGCTATTTCAGTTAAAGACAGAGGTGGATGAAGCCTTGAGCCGCTGGGGAATGGCACCGGAAGCCAGGGGCTGGCGACCCCATATTACCCTGGCCCGGGTAAAAGAAGGAGCCAGGGTTTACTGGCCGCCGCAGCAAAATATCCTACTGGCACCCTGGCCGGTAACCGGATTTGCCCTGATTGCCAGTACCTTAACCGCTCAGGGGCCAATTTATCGAAACCTTTGTGAATTTTCTTTGTCGGGGCAGGAAGAAAAAAAGGGCTGAGCGAATATATTATTAGGAAATTAAGAGTAAGAGGTGAAGAAATAGATGCTGATAATAGGTATCAATGGCAGTCCCCGCCAGGATGGCAATAGCGGTTTTTTGCTGGAACAGGCCTTAAAGGGGGCAGCAACCTTAGGAGCGCAGACGGAGATTATCCAGGCCGCAGAAATTCTGGCAGATGTAAAGGTACCCTTTTGTACGGTCTGTACCAATCCCTGTGCCGGGGTCTGTGCCCATAACAATAAACTGGGCGAAACCTATGAACTGCTGAAAAAGGCCGATGGGATTATCATGGCCAGTCCTGTCTATTTTGGCACTGTCAGTGGACAATTGAAAGCATTCTGGGATAAAACCCGATATCTGCGGCGGGACAAACATTTACTGAATGTGGTAGGAGCGGCTATAGCCTGTGGAGCATCCCGGTTTGGGGGCCAGGAGACGGCAGTAGCTGCCATGCATGATATGATGCTAGTTCATGGGATGGTCATTGTCGGTGACGGTTTTGCCGAACTCGATTGCGGTCACCAGGGGGTAGGGGCGCAAAAACCCGCTGAGCAGGATCAGGATGCGGTCCGCCGGGCGGAAATGCTGGGGAAACGGGTGGCCCAGGTTGCTCTGGCCACGGCAGCTATTCGTCGTCGCTAACTTTTTGAGGTGAGAATATGATCAGAAGAGAAACAGAACTATGGGAGGAAGAACACCTTTCCCCGTTTGCTGCTCGCAGCAGTCTTAGCCGTGGCCGGCAGCGGGAGGAAAAAGAGTGTGATGTCCGCACCGCCTTTCAGCGGGACCGGGACAGGATCTTGCATTCCAAGGCTTTTCGCCGTTTAAAACATAAAACCCAGGTGTTTATTGCTCCTGAAGGAGATCATTACCGTACCCGGTTGACCCATACCCTGGAAGTAGCGCAAATCGCCCGCACTATTGCCCGGGCCCTGCGCTTGAACGAAGATCTGACGGAAGCTATTGCCCTGGGCCATGACCTGGGCCATACTGCTTTTGGTCATGCCGGGGAAGAGGCTTTGCAGGAAGTCTACCTGCCCGGGTTTGCCCATAATGAACAAAGTTTGCGGATCGTGGACAAAATAGAAGGCGGAGGAGCGGGTCTGAATTTGACCTGGGAAGTGCGGGATGGTATTCTCCACCATACCGGTGACCAGGATCCTGCTACCCTCGAGGGGCAAATTGTTAAAATTGCAGACAGAATTGCCTATATCAACCATGATATTGATGATGCCATCCGGGGCGGGGTTCTGGAACTGGATGATTTGCCCCGGGATTTGCTGACAGTGCTGGGTCGAAAACACTCCGAGCGGATAAACATCATGGTCAGGGACATGATTGAAGCCAGCCGGCAGCAGCCGCGCATCAGGATGAGTCCGGAAATCTGGGAAGCGACCATGGCTTTGCGGTCTTTTCTTTTTGAACGGGTTTATGTGGGTTCTCAGGCTAAAGCCGAAGAGGAGAAGGCCAAAAACATAGTGCAGGAGCTTTACAGTTATTATGTCGAGCATCCGGAACAGGTTCCGGCTGAATTTTTGACCATCGCCCGGCAGGAAGGGGAAAGTCAGGGTCGCAGTGAGGAGGAGAACCGGGCCCGGGCTGTGGTAGATTATGTGGCCGGTATGACCGATCGTTATGCCATCAAAAAATATACCGACTTGTTTGTTCCCAGGGGGTTTCCCCTTTTTCAATAAATTTTTTCGAATAAAGCAGGAATTTGTCTTGTTAAGGCGAATATACAGTAAATTGTCTGACCTCTTAAAATTGCCTCTTGACAAGCAGCAGGAAATCTGTTATTAATGGCGAACTCTATTTTTATCCTAATTTTAAAGCAGGTGAGGCTGGTGGGAGGATTCCTTTCACCCCAATTCATAGAGCAAGTGCGCTCAGCCAATGATATAGTAGAGGTCATCAGTGAACATGTCCTGCTGAAACGCCAGGGGCGGGAATATGTGGGACTTTGCCCTTTTCATCAGGAAAAGACTCCTTCTTTCTTCGTTTCACCGGAAAAGCAGATGTTTTATTGTTTTGGCTGTCAGGCTGGAGGAGATGTAATCCGTTTTTTGATGGATAGCCAGCGCCTGACTTTCCCGGAAGCGGTGGAACGGCTGGCAGAACGGGCGGGATTGCCTCTGCCCGTGATGGAGGGAGAGACCAGGGAACTGGGTCAGAAGACAGAAGGGTATGAGCTCAACCAGCTGGCAGCAAGATATTTTAGCTGGCGCCTGGAAAGGCCGGAAGGTCAGGAGGCCAGACAGTACATTGTCCGGCGCGGTTTAAACCAGGAAACTGTACAGAAATTTGCCCTGGGCTATGCCGGCCCGGAGTGGGACCACCTGACCAGAGCCTTCCGCAAAAGAGGTTATGATCCCAGGGTGCTGGTGAAATGGGGGTTGAGCCGCACTGGCAGTTATACCGGCCAGTATCTGGACCTTTTTCGCCACCGCCTTATATTTCCCATTTTCGACACCCGGGGTAGAATTATTGCCTTTGGTGGCCGCATCCTGGGTGAGGGGCAGCCGAAATACCTCAATACTCCGGAAACTCCTGTTTTTGATAAGAGCAGTAATCTCTATGGGCTCTTTCAAGCCCAGCAAGCAATCCGGGACCAGAATCTGGCTATTGTGGTGGAAGGTTATCTGGATGTGCTTTCTCTCCATCAGCGAGGTATTACCAATGTGGTTGCTCCCCTGGGGACAGCTTTGACAGAAGCCCATGGCAAGCTGTTGCGCCGCTATACCGACCGGGTGGTGATCGCCTTTGATGCTGACCCGGCCGGACAGAAGGCAGCTCTGCGTTCCCTGGACCTGTTGCTGGGCCTGGGGCTGGAAGTGCGGGTACTGGTTTTGCCGGATGGGAAAGACCCGGATGAATATTTGCAAAAACATACAGTGGAAGAATTCAGGGAATTACTGGCTACAACTCTGGATTTGCTGGACTTTAAGCTCAAACTCTGTGCTGAGAGCTATGACCTTAGCACACTTACGGGCAAAAGGCAGACCTTGCAGCTGATTATACCCAGTCTGGCCGCAACTCGTGACCATTTGCGCCGGGAAGAATATATCCGACGCCTGGGCCAGGAACTCAACCTGTCCTGGGAGACCATTGAAAGCGAATTGCGACTTTTCTTGCGCCAGAGGGATAAAATTGTAAAAAATAGGCATACTATTGATAATGTAAGCCAGAATTCGCCAAACCATCCGATTCTGGATGGGTTAACCAAAGCGGAATGGTGGCTGGCCCGCCTGGTGGTGGAATATCCCCACTGGTGGCCGCGAGTGCAAGCCAGTCTGGGGGAGAAACCCTGGCGGGATGAACAGCTGACCAGGGCAATGCAGGTCTGGCAGGAGACAGGAGCCCTGCCGCAAAGTGATGTGGAACTGGGCCCGGTAACTGCTCGACTGTTGACTCTGCCAGTGCCCCTGGAACAGGCTGAAGCCACCTTGCAGGATTGCATACAAACCCTGGTGAAGGGAAGGCTACAAAGAGAGCGGGAAGAGATTTTGAAACAGATTAAGGCTGCGGAAGAACGGCGGGATTTTCAGACTGTAAAGGAGCTGGCCAGCCGTTTGACCCGGTTGCAGAATAATTCTAGCACCCTGGAAAGGGGGGGAGCTTGATGGCAAAAAACGAAGAACAACAAAATAGCAAAGACATGAACGCCCTCAAGGAAGAACTCAAGAAACTGATCGACAAAGGCAAAAAACGGGGCCTCTTGACCTATGGCGAAATCATGGACACCCTCCAGGGTGTGGAATTAACCCCGGAACAGATCGATGAAGTCTATGAAACACTGGCAGGGATGGGCATTGAAGTGGTGCCGGAAACCGGGGAAGTGGACATGCTGCCGGCTGATGATTTGCCCCCTGTAGATGATGAATTTCCTCTCACCGAAAACCTGGAAGATGAACTGAACCTGGATATACCGGAAGGTATCGGGATTGATGATCCGGTTCGCATGTACTTGAAGGAAATCGGGCGGGTGCCCTTGTTGACCCCGGAAGAGGAAATTGAGCTGGCTAAACGCATGGAACAGGGAGATGAAGAGGCTAAACGCCGGCTGGCGGAAGCCAACTTGCGCCTGGTGGTCAGTATTGCCAAACGCTATGTGGGGCGAGGCATGCTGTTCCTGGATCTGATCCAGGAGGGGAATCTGGGTTTGATCAAGGCGGTAGAAAAATTTGACTACCGCAAAGGCTACAAATTCAGTACCTATGCCACCTGGTGGATTCGTCAGGCTATCACCCGGGCCATTGCAGATCAGGCTCGTACCATCCGGATTCCGGTGCATATGGTGGAAACTATCAACAAGCTGATTCGCGTTTCCCGCCAGCTCTTGCAGGAACTGGGGCGAGAGCCTTCACCTGAAGAGATTGCCGAGGCTATGGATGTACCGGTAGAAAAAGTGCGGGAAATTATGAAAATCGCCCAGGAACCGGTGTCCCTGGAAACCCCTATCGGGGAAGAAGAAGACAGCCATCTGGGAGATTTCATCGAAGATGAAGATGCTCCGGCACCGGCGGAAGCAGCCAGTTATCATCTGCTGAAGGAGCAGCTGGAGGAAGTGCTGAGCACTCTTACCCCCCGGGAAGAAAAGGTCCTGCGCTTGCGTTTTGGCCTGGAAGACGGTCGGGCCAGGACTTTAGAGGAAGTGGGTCAGGAATTCGGGGTGACCAGGGAACGGATTCGCCAGATTGAGGCCAAGGCTTTGCGCAAACTGCGCCATCCCAGCCGCAGTAAAAAGTTGAAAGACTTTTTGGAATAAAATCTCGGCAAAAAAGGCCTTGACCAGAAACGGCATTTGCCTTATAATATCTAATGTCGCGGCATTCCCCGATAGCTCAATGGTAGAGCGCCCGGCTGTTAACCGGTAGGTTGCAGGTTCGAGTCCTGCTCGGGGAGCCATTGCTGGGCCTATAGCTCAGTTGGTAGAGCAACCGGCTCATAACCGGTCGGTCGCTGGTTCGAGTCCAGCTGGGCCCACCACTATCCAGTCAGGAGAGGGCGATTAGCTCAGTTGGTTAGAGCGCTTGCCTCACATGCAAGAGGTCACAGGTTCGAGTCCTGTATCGCCCACCAGCATAGATTACAAGCCAGGCTAAGGCCTGGCTCTTTTGCTATTATCAGGGAGGAGATCGAGGTGAAGTTAATTTTGTTCGACCTGGATGGGACTTTGACGGAATCCCACCCAGGGATAATTAACTCAGTTCAATATGCTTTAACCAAACTGGGGATAGAAGAAAAAGAGCCGGAGCGGCTGGTAGCCTTTGTAGGGCCGCCTTTGCGACAATCTTTTCAGAAATTCTACGGCTTAAGTGAAGCGGAAGCAGACCAGGCGGTGACGTTTTACAGGGAATATTTCCGGGAACGGGGTATGTATGAAAACCGGGTTTATGCCGGTGTGCCGGAATTACTGGCCGGGTTAACCAGGAGTGGCCGTCGCCTGGCAGTAGCCACTTCCAAGCCTACCCTTTTTGCAGAAAAAATACTGGCTCATTTTCAGCTAGACCAGTATTTTGCTGCGATTGTAGGCAGTCATCTGGATGGCAGCCGGGTCAATAAGGGTGAAGTGATTCGTGACGCGCTGGGACTGTTTGCAGTTGAACGGGACCAGGTGTTGATGGTGGGGGATCGGGAGCATGATGTGATTGGGGCCCGGGAAAATGGTATTAAAGTCATTGCAGTTACATACGGTTATGGTAGTGTGGCAGAGCTGACAGCGGCTAGGCC